>NZ_JASCXP010000227.1:0-12057 GCF_030010695.1 Nocardia sp. CC201C | reverse complement strand
CGTTCGCCAGCTGATCGCGCCAGTACAGCCAGGTGTGGGTACCGGTCGCCGGGAAGTCGTAGCGGGCGCCGATGCCCAGCTGACCCAGGCGAGCCTGGAACGCACGGGTGTTCACCAGCGACAGCGCCTCGAGCACCACGGCATTACCGGTATTGAACACGCCGATGGCCGAATTCGGGCGGTCGTACTGACCCGGCAGCGCGGAACCGGCCGAGATGTACATGGGCAGGTTCTTCAGCTGCGGCGCGAAGACGAAGGGGTCCATGCGCAGCCACTGCGGGCTCCACGGCGCGGCCATCGAGTCCACGTTGAAGCGGCCCGCGTCCAGCATGGCGATGCGGATGGCCTCGCGCATGCCCGGCGCGGAGATGTTCAGGTAGCCCGAGAACGAAGAGGCGTGCTTGAACTGCTCGCGATGGTAGGCGGCCATCATGAGGGCGGCCGAACCGCCCATGGACAGACCGGCGATGGCGTTGTTGGTGCGGGAGACGCCGTAGCCCTCCAGGAACTGCGGCAGCTCCTTGGTCAGGAAGGTCTCCCATTTGTAGGTGTACTTCTGGCCGTTGGTGTTCGACGGCGAGTACCAGTCGGTGTAGAAGCTGGACTGCCCGCCGACCGGCATGACGATGGTGACGTTGTCATTGGCGAACAGCTGGGGCGCACCGCCCTCGTCGGCATTGGCCCAGGCATTGCGATCGTCGCGGGCGCGCATACCGTCCAGGAGGTACAGCGCGGCGCTGCCGCCCTGGCTGGCCCACTGCACCTGGACCTTGATCGGGCCCATGCTGGACGGGACCATCAGTTCTTCGAAACCGCCCGCCGGGGCGCGCAATACCGGTCCGTGGACGGGTGCGGCGGTGGCGAGCGTCGGGGCCGCCACACCGGCGGCGAGCGGCAGTGCCAGCGCGGCCGCTCCGGCGGCCAGCATCCGCTTGCTCCAACCGCGGGTCGCGCCCCGCCGTCCCGACTCCACCCGCGCGGCGGTCCTGCCGAAACGCATGAATACTGCTCTCTTTCTGCTGTTGTGGCCGGTGCGCTCGGGCCGCTCGCACGGATCCCGACTCTCCATGCCAACGACGGCGCTACCACGATGTGGTCACACTTGCGCTCGCTGGACGATATTCGACCGTGATTGCCTTAGCAAGACCGAGCCAATCACGTGGCCGAAATCCGCCCACTCGATGACCGTTATCGTGCGGTGACCTTATCGTGGTTCGCACCAACTGTCGCGGCAAACGGAAAAACGTTACGGCTAACCGATGTTCGCACTCAGGTCCGGCAGCATCTTCAGAACCTGGTCCTGCCAGTAGAACCAGTTGTGGATGCCGTCCGAGGTGTAGTCGAAGTGGGCGTTGTGCGGACCGAGGCTGTCGAGTCGCGCCTGGAAGGCCCGCGTATTCGCCAGCGCGACGGTCTCCAGGCCCATGGCATTGCCGATGTGGTAGGCGTCGATGGGCTGGCGCACCTGATCCCGAGCACCGGGCAGTCCGTTTCCACACGATATCCACAGGCGGGTTCCATTGGCGCGCAGTCGTTCCGCGAAAACGAACGGATCGTTGCGCAGCCACAATTCACTCCACGGCGGACCCCACATGGCGTCGATGTTGTAGCCGCCCGCGTCCAGCATGGCCGCCCGCAACCCCTCCTTCATGCCCGGCGCGGAAATATTGAGATAACCGGAATATGATGCGGCATAACGGAACTGATCCGGGTGGTAAGCCGCCAGCACCAGCGCCGCGCTGCCGCCCATGGACAGGCCGAACACCCCGTTGCCGCGCGGGTTGAAGCCCAGCCGGGCGGCGAGGGCATTGCGCAGGTCCCGGGTCAGGAAGGTTTCCCAGGCGTAGGTGGTCTGCTGGCCGTTGGTGTTGCTGGGCGCCACCCAGTCGGAATAGAAGCTGGACTGACCGCCCACCGGCATCACCACATTGATGTTCCACGCGGTCAGCACCCGCGAGACCTCGGTGTCTACCTCCCAGCCGGACAGATCGTTGCGGGCCCGCAGGCCGTCGAGGGCGTACACCACCCGCTGGGTATTGCCGTCGGCCGCGCGGAAGATGCGCGACTTGATCGGCCCCATGCTGGAATCGACCCAGAAATCGAAGCCGGCCGGATTGAAGGCGGCCGAGGCGGGCGCACCCACCCCGCTCACCGCCGCCGCCAGCGGGACCGCCAGCGCGGCGACCGCCGCCGCCACCGTGGCACGTATGGAACTGGCACGTATGGAACCAAGACCGAACCGCATCACACTTCGCCCTCCGCCGATCATCGTTGACCGCAACCCGAAACGCACACGTCTTGCCGCTCAGCTAAGGCGCAGCGACCGCCGCGACCGCCGCCGAAACACCTCCGGTTGCCGAATCGTGATAGTGCGCAAGGGGGCTGAACGAGAAAGATTTCAGCCGATATTCGCCGACAGGTCCGGAATCATGCGATACGCCTCGTCCTGCCAATTCGTCCAGGCGTGCAGGCCCACATTGGGGAATGAATAGACCACGTTCTGCGCTCCCAGCGACATCATGCGCACCTGGAACGCCCGGGTGTTCGCCAGCGCGAGCGCCTCCAGCGGCGCGCCGCGCACCACGCGATCGGCGGCCACGCCGAAAGGTTGCTGGAGATCCTGCTGCATGGGCACGCCGCTGCCCGCCGCGATCCACAAGCGGGTGTTGTTGGCGATCAGGGTGGGCGCGAAGACGAACGGGTCCATGCGCAGCCACTGCGGACCCCACGGCGGGGCCATGGAGTCGACGTTGTAGCCGCCCGCGTCGATCATGGCGGCGCGGATGGCCTCCCGCATACCGGGCGCGGAGATGTTCAGGTAGCCGGAGAACGAGCCCGCGAAGCTGAACTGGTCCGGGTGGTAGGCGGCCAGCGTCAGCGCCGCCGAACCGCCCATGGACAGGCCGAACGCGCCGTTGCGGTACGGATTGAAACCGAGACGGTCGCGCAGCGCCCAGCGCAGCTGGTTGGTCAGGAAGGTCTCCCACTCGTACCGGTAGCTCTTGCCCGGCCCGGCCATGAACGCCTCGGTCGCGCCCGAACCGCTGACCGAGCCCGCCGCGCCGGGCGGCACCCCGAAGAAGTTGCTGGGGGCGTTCCAGTCGGCGTAGAAGCTGGACTGGCCGCCCACCGGCATCACCACATTGATATTCCAGCTGGTCAACACCTGGGCGACATTGGTCTCGATCTCCCAGCCATTGAGCGTTTCCGGGGCGCGCATGCCGTCGAGGGCGTAGACGACGCGGTTGGTATTGCCGTCGGCCGCGCGGAAGATGCGGGATTTGATCGGACCCATGGCCGGGGAGTCCACCCAGAAGTCGAAGCCCGACGGGTCGAAGGCGGCGACCGCCTGCGGCGCCAGCGGCACGGAGATCCCCAGCGGCAGCAATAGCGCCGCCGCGATCCCCAATACCGATTTCCGCAACCTCGTACTACGCATCGACCTCGTCCTCCGTCCGAGCAGTCACCCGCGGTGGCCACCCCGGGCATCGTTTTCGAGCAGTTCTTCGAGCAGTGCAGATCATTCGAGCCGTTGTGACGCGCTCACTTGATCTTCGATACGAATCGAGTATCGGACGCCTGACCGATGTTGTTCCGCGTGTCGCCCCCGGCGAGTCTGGAACGAGACCGAATGCGAAACGGCCCCGTCATCGCCGGAATGCGATGCGGGGCCGTTCGAAATACCTGGCTGAACTCAGCCGATATTGGCGGACAGGTCCGGGATCATGCGGTTGACCTGGTCTTCCCAGTTGCGCCAGTTGTGGATGCCGAACGCCGGGAAGTCGTAGTGCACGTTGTTCGCGCCCAGGGTGGCCATGCGCACCTGGAAGGCGCGGGTATTGGCCAGGGCCAGGGCCTCCAGGCCCATGCCGTTCAGGGTGGAGAAGGCGACCGGGTCGCCGTTGGGCAGGCCGCTGGCTGCCGAGATCCACAGGCGGGTGTTGTTACCGACCAGGCGCGGCGCGAAGACGAACGGGTCCATGCGCAGCCACTGCGGCCCCCACGGCGGAGCCATGGCGTCCACGTTGTAGCCGCCCGCGTCGACCATGGCGATGCGAATGGCCTCCCGCATGCCCGGCGCGGAGATGTTCAGGTAGCCGGAGTACGAACCCGCGAAGCTGAACTGGTCCGGGTGGTAGGCGGCCAGGGTCAGCGCGCCGGAACCGCCCATGGACAGACCGAACACGCCATTGCGGTACGGACTGAAGCCCAGGCGGTCGCGCAGGGCGTTGCGCAGGTTCTGGGTGATGAACGTTTCCCACTTGTACGTGTAGCTCTTGCCCGGACCGCCCGCGGCGAGCTGCAGCGCGCCCGACCCCGAGGAGGAGCCCGACGCCGAACCCGAGGACCCCGAGGAGGAACCGGCGGGCAGGCCGAAGATGGTGCTGGGCGCGTTCCAGTCGGCGTAGAAGCTGGACTGGCCGCCGACCGGCATGACCACGTTGATATTGGCGGCGGTGAGGGACCGGGCGACCTCGGTGTCGATCTCCCAGCCGTTCAGGTCCTCGCGGGCGCGCATGCCGTCCAGGGCGTACACGACACGGTTGGTGTTGCCGTCGGCCGCGCGGAAGACACGCGACTTGATGGGACCCATGCTGGAGTCGACCCAGAAGTCGAACCCATCCGGGTTGAACGCGGCGGAGGCGGTGCCCGCGCCTGCCACCGACACCCCGAACGGCAGCAACATCGCCAGAGCCACGCCCACTACAGACTTCTTGAACCAGCCGCGGGATCTCCGACGTCTATCCACGCCTCGCATATGTGTGTCCGGCCTTTCGGTCTGTGCCGCCGGACCCTTTCCCTGCCGAAAAGAACTCGGCGGCATCTTGCGCTAACGGCCACGGCGCATGCGGGCATGCGACCGCGGCGGGCGTTCATCTCGATGAGCGTATCGCGCCCGGCGTCACGGAGCGTTACCAAAACGAGATAAAGGTGAGACAACGCACGGTTTGCCCGAAAGTTCGCGTGTCGCGGGCGGCGACACGGACGCGGTCGGGCGGTGGACCGTCTACCGAACCTTACCGAGGTCATGCCCCTGACCATGGGGATGCGATGAATCACACAATTGTCGTTTATCGAGCCCGTCGTTCCGAGGGTCGATGCGGAGGCCGAACCTCCTCATTCAGTTCGGCTATCGCCGATCGTCCGGCCGGAAACGCGACGCGCCCCCTTCGTCGCTCGAAGGGGGCGCGGCACGTCGCCGCTAGCGCGGCGCGGGCGGCTCCTGCGTCGGATCCACCAGTCCGCAGCGCTGGATCTCGTACTTCGGCACCCGCTCGATGCGGTAGGACGCGAAGTCGAGGGCGTGCTTGAGATTGTGCCGGAACCGCTCGAAGGTGAGCGGTTCCCGGGACGAGATGAGCAGCGCGACGGTATCCGGGCAGGACATCGCCGTGCGGGCCTGGGTCACCCATTTCTCGTCCAGGTACCAGGGCATCCACGGCTTCTTGTCCACCATGCCGGCGTCCACGATCACCCAGTCCGGGTACAGGTTCTTGTCGTGGCCGATGCGGCCGTCGGCCAGCCGATCGGTGTGCGCGGCCAACGGGTAGGCCAGGCCCATCTGGTCGATCACCCGCACGTCGAGCGGAACGTTCATGCTGGTCATGCCGAGATTCAGGAAGAACACGGTATGTCCGGCGCCGCCCTCGGGGATCGGCTGCGGCGGCGGCGCGATGTACCAGAACATGAACGACGGCGAATTCAGCAGCAGGCCGCCGTTGGGACTGTTGGCAATGTCGTTGACCATCGCCCGCATACGCGGATAGTCGAGGTAGTCCTCGGCCCGGATCGGGTGGTCGTGGCCGGTGTTGAGCACGTAGTAGACCCGCTCGTCCACGATGCCCGACGAGTCGATCACGGTACCGCTCTTGATGGCGGTGGTGTTGCAGGCGAACAGCGCCCAGCCCACGGTGCCGATCCAGGCGGCCACGATCGTTACGAAGGCCCAGTCGACCCGCCGCAGCGCCGACTCCGCCGCCGGATTCCACCGCGGCGCGCGCACCGGGATCACCATGACCGGCAGCAGCAGCAGGAACAGCTGGGGCAGCAGCACCCGGCCGTGCATGAAGTCACCGCCGACCCGGATCTGGTACAGCGCGAGCAGGATTCCGCTCACCAGCACCAGCGCCACCACCGCGCCGGGGGTGCGCAGCCGGACGCTGACGCGGTGCAGGCGGGCGCGCACGCCGGTCGCCGAGCCCGAGTCCGCGCCCGACTCCGAGACCACGGGCGCGAACCGCGACGGCGCTACGGTCCGCCACGCCACCACGCCGAGGATCAGCAGCAGCGCCAGCGGCAGCAACAGCCAGTACGGCCCCAGCAGATTCCACAGGTACACGAAGCCCTGACCCCATTTGGCCCCGCCCGCGTCCTTGGCGACCGCGGTGTTCGGGTAGGGCAGGCCGTAGTAGCCCATGCGCCAGATCTGGTAGCCCACCGGCACCAGGCCCGCGACCGCGACGATCAGGCCGCGGAACACGATGGGCCGCAGCCGGGTCTCCGGCAGCGGCGCGCAGAAGATCATGAGCAGCGCCAGCGCGCCGACCAACGTCAGCTCCGGCCGGATGAGCGGGGCCAGACCGGCGGTGAACACCAATCCGTAGAAGTTGGCCAGCCGCACCCGCTCGGCCTGCGACCAGCGGATCATCCACCACCACAGCAAGGCCAGCCAGAAGATGACCAGGCTGGACTCCAAACCGGAGGTGGCGTAGTCGCGGGCCGGGGGCACCGCGATGTAGACGAACGCGCCCGCGGGCAGCAGCAGAACGGAACCGGCGCCGCCCCACAGCCGGGCCGCGCCCAGCATGGCGAACACGATCGCGCCCACCGACAGCGTCAGCGCGATCGCGAGCACCACGTACTCCAGCCGGATCTGGGTGAGCCAGCTGAAGAACCAGACGATGTAGGTCCAGGCCGTGCTCGTATTGGTCTCGACGCGCTCGCCCGCATTGAACACGGGCCCGTTGCCCGCGAGCAGGTTGCGCACGGTCCGCAACACGATGAGGCCGTCGTCGGCGATCCAGCGCCGCTGCCAGCCGCCGACCGCGAACAGCGTCGCGGCCAGCACGATCCCACCGGCGAATGTGGCGCGGGATAGTCGCGTGAAGCGGCGTGCCGACGGATCGGCATGCCGAGACCGCCCGACCGGCAATGCCCGCGTCGGGTTGTCCCCGTCTTCTTCCCGCACTTGTCCCGCTACCACATCAGGTGAGATAGACAGCGACACCTACCGCTCCGATCCAGGCGATTGCGAGGAACTGGAGGACCCTGTCCCCCAGGGCGATCTCTTCGGGCTCACCGGCTTCACCGCCGTCGACGTCTACCGCGTACCGCATGATCGCGACGGTGAACGGGATCATCGAGATGGCGAACCACTCGGTGTCCTTGGCACGACCCTGTTCGAACGCCCACAGACCGTAGAACACGACCACGGCGGTGGCGGCGAGGGTCCATACGAAACGCAGGTAGGTCGGCGTGTAGTACTGCAGCGACTTGCGGATCTTGGCTCCGGTGTCGAGCGCGATCTTCAGTTCGGCGTAGCGCTTGCCCGCCGCCATGAACAGCGAACCGAACGCCATGATCAGCAGGAACCACTGCGACAGCGCGATATTCGCCGCCGCGCCGCCGGCCACCGCGCGCAGCAGGAAGCCGGAGGAGACGATGCAGATGTCGAGCACGGCCTGATGCTTGAGGCCGAAGCAGTAGGCCAGCTGGATGCCGATGTAGACGGCCATCACCACGGCCAGATTCCAGGAGGCCACGAACGACAGCAGGATCGAGCCGACGAGCAGCACCGCCGACAGCGCGTAGGCCAGATTGACCGGCACCACGCCGGCCGCGATCGGCCGGTAGCGCTTGGTCGGATGCGCCCGGTCGGCCTCCACGTCCAGCGCGTCGTTGACCAGGTAGATGCCCGAGGCCGCGAGGCAGAACACCGCGAACGCGACGCCGACGTGCCAGATGACCGTCCAGTCGCCGATCACCAGATCACCGGCGGCGGTCTTGCCCGCGGCCAGCGGCGCGGCCAGGACCAGCACGTTCTTCACCCACTGGCGCGGGCGCGCGGCCTTGATCAGACCGCCGGCCAAGGTCTTCGGCGGACCCTTGACGACCGCCTCGGCCAGGTCGGTGCTGGTCGGCTCTTCGCTCATATCAACGTCGGCTCTTTCCTGTGTCGTCACTTGGCGAGTCTCTTTTCGGCGGCAAGCACTGCGGCGGCTGATGCGGCGCCCAGCGCGGAACCGGCGAGCACGTCGGATGGGTAGTGCACTCCGAGGACGACCCGGGAGAGCAGCATCGGCGGGACGAGCACCGCAGGCAAGGGTAGCCCGGTGAGCCTGCCGAGCAACACAGCCGCCGCCGTCGTGGATGTCGCGTGCGAGGACGGGAAGCTCAGTTTGCTCGGGGTCGACACGTTGACCTGCACCGACGGATCGTTGGGCCGCGGGCGGCGCACAATCCGCTTGATCACCACCGAGGCCGCGTGCGAGCCGAACGCGCCCACGGCGACCCCGGCCCACTGGCGGCGGCGCTTCCGGTCGACCAGCGCACCGGCCGCACCGATGGCCATCCAGCCCAGCGCGTGCTCGCCGAAATGCGACATGCCGCGCGCCGCCCTGATCACCTGCGGGGTACCGATCCGGCTCTGCACCGCGTTGATGATCGCGACCTCGGCGGGCGGCTGCGGCTGATCGCAGCAGCCACCGCCGCAGCAGCCGTCCGGCTCGGCCACCGCGAGTCCGGCGCGCTCGGACTCCACGGCGGAGATGGGCAGCTCACGGTCGGGGCCGGGCGGCTGGGGGGCGGCGGTCACGGGCGCTCTCCTGAGTTCTTCGTGGTCCCTGCGTTGTTCGCGGTGCCAGCGTTGTTCGTGGTGCCAGCGTTCTTCGTGGTATCGATGCCGAAGACGTTCTCCCATGCGGCCTTGCTGGTCAACCACGGATGCGCGCGACGATACTGCTCGCGCACCTCGGGGAAGCGCTCGGCCAGCTCCTTGCGCAACCGCATGGCATCTTTGAGGAGCTCCAGGGCCAGGCGCGGATCACGCTTGCGGTACACCACGCCGCGACCGTCGGCGGTGGTGACGGTGACGCCGTCGACCTGCGAGAGCAGGAACCAGCGGGCGTCCAGGGTGGGCACGTTCAACTGCGGGGTCTCGTGATGCTGCGGCTTGGCCTTGCGGAAGTTGTGCAGCACGCCCTTGCCGAGCCGGGCCACCTTGGCGATCGGGTTGGCCGGTTCGCCGACCGCGCCGACATCGGCGTGGCTGGCCAGCGGCAGTTCGGTGGAGGACGGCAGGATCACCGCGTCCGGGTACCGCTTGCGGATGGCGTGCACCTTGCCCAGCGCCGTCGGCAGCAGATCGAACAGCTTCTCCGGACCGGCCAGATAGTCGCGGATCGCCTCGTTCTGGATTGCGACCGTCGAATATTCCAGGCACAGCAGGTGTTTCAGGGTGGCCTTGACGGTGTTGACCACCATGGGGCGACCGTCGCCCGGCAGGTGCAGCGAGGCCACCACCAGGCGGTTGCGCAGGTGGAAGTACGCCTGCCAGTCGATGGCGTCGTCCTTGTCGCTCCACGCCATATGCCACACCGCCGCACCCGGGAGGGTGACGGTCGGGTATCCGGCCTGGCGGGCCCGCAGGCCGTATTCGGCATCGTCCCACTTGAGGAACAGCGGCAGCGGCTGCCCGATCTCCTCGGCCACCTGGCGCGGGATGACGCAGGTCCACCAGCCGTTGAAGTCCACGTCGATGCGGCGGTGCAGCAGTTTGGAGTTGTCGCGGTCGCGCAGCGGATGCTTGGCGAAGTCGTGGTCGTATTCGACATTGGGGGCCGCGGTCCACATGAAGATGGAGCGGTCCACCACCTCGCCCATGACGTGCAGGTGCGAGCGCTCCTGCAGGTTGAGCATCTGCCCGCCGGTGAGGATGGGCGATGTGGCGAAGCGCGAGAAGGCCAGTGCGCGCAGGATGCAGTCCGGCTCGATCTCGATGTCGTCGTCCATGTAGACGATGTACTCGGCGTCGGTGGTCTTCAGCGCCTCGTACATGACCCGGCTGTAGCCGCCGGAGCCGCCCAGGTTGGGCTGGTCGTGGAAGGTCAGCCGGTCGCCGAGAGCGGTTGCGGCCTCGGCGAATCCGGGCTCGTCCACCACCTTGCGGGTGCCCTGGTCAGGAATGATGACGGCCCGGATCTTCTCCAGCACCAGCGGATCGGAGCCGAGGGCCGCGATGGTCTTCACCGCGTCGCCGGGCCGATTGAAGGTGGGCATCCCGATGGCGATGCTGCCCTGCCCCGGGGCCTCGACCGGTGCGTACCAGCCGCCGCCGCGCAGGTCCACGGCGGTGTCGGTAGTGATGTCGAACCAGATCCAGCCGCCGTCCTCGAACGGGGCCAACTCCACCTCGAACTCCACGGTGGTGGATTCGGTTCCACTGGAACTGAATTCGTCGCCGCGCACGTGGATGCGGGAGCCGTCCGCCTTGGAGCGGTAGACGTCCACGCGGCCGTGGCCGGAGAGGTCCAGGCGCAGCACCATCGACGTCAGCACCGACCAGCGCCGCCAGTAGCTGGCGGGCACGGCATTGAAGTAGGTGCAGAACGACACCTCGGATTCCGCGCCGATGGACAGCGAGGTGCGCGTCGGCGCGTGCGCGCGCCGGGCGTTGGTGTCGGACTCCTCGAGGTAGAGCTTGCGCACGTCGAGGGGCTCACCCGGCCGGGGCAGGATGATGCGCTGGAGCAGCGATATCGCGCGGGTGTCGGTGGTCATCTCTTCCAACATCACGTGGGCGGTCATTCGGCGGTGTCCACCAGCGGCGCGCCGGACTCCAGGTGCGGGCGCAGCACATTGTCGAACATGTTGAGCGCGCTGCCGATGGCCATGTGCATGTCCAGGTACTGGTAGGTGCCCAGGCGGCCGCCGAAGAGCACCTTGGCGGCGGCGGTCTCGGCCTTGGCGCGCTCGCGGTAGGCCAGCAGCTTGGCCCGGTCGTCCGGGGTGTTGATGGGATAGTACGGTTCGTCGCCGGTCTGGGCGAAGCGCGAGTATTCGCGCATGATGACCGTCTTGTCGGCCGGGTAGTCGCGCTCGGGGTGGAAGTGGCGCGGCTCGATGATGCGGGTGTAGGGCACGTCCGCGTCGTTGTAGTTCATCACCGAGGTGCCCTGGAAGTCACCGGTGTCCAGGTGCTCGGTCTCGAAATCGATGGTGCGCCAGCCGAGTTCGCCTTCAGCGTAGTCGAAGTAGCGGTCCAGCGGGCCGGTGTAGACGACGGGGGCGTCCGGGTTCTGGGCGCGGATCTCGTCGCGCACCTCGAACCAGTCGGTGTCCACGCGCACTTCGATGAGATCGGATTCGGCCATCTTGGCCAGCCACGCCGTGTAGCCGTGCTTGGGCAGGCCCTCGTAGGTGTCGTTGAAGTAGCGGTTGTCGAAGGTGTAGCGCACCGGCAGGCGGGTGATATTGCCCGCGGGCAGTTCCTTGGGGTCGGTCTGCCACTGCTTGGCGGTGTAATCGCGGATGAATGCCTCGTAGAGCGGGCGGCCGATCAGGGAGATGGCCTTTTCCTCGAGGTTGGCCGCGTCCTTGGTGTCGATTTCGGCGGACTGCTCGGCAATGAGCTTGCGCGCCTCGTCCGGGGTGAAATAGCGGCCGAAGAACTGCGACAGCAGTCCGAGGCCCATGGGGAATTGGTACGCCTGGCCCTTGTGCATGGCGAAGACGCGATGCTGGTATCCGGTGAACTCGGTGAACTGGTTCACGTAATCCCACACCCGCTTGTTGGAGGTGTGGAAGAGGTGGGCGCCGTACTTGTGGATTTCGATGCCGGTTTCCGGGTCCGCCTCCGAGTACGCGTTGCCGCCGAGGTGGTAGCGGCGTTCCACCACCAGCACCCGCTTTCCGAGCAGGTTGGCGGTGCGTTCTGCGATGGTCAACCCGAAGAAGCCGGAGCCGACGACGATGAGATCGAAGGGGGATGCGACGGTCACGGGAGCCCAGCGTATCGGAAGTGCGCGCGGTAGCCGGGTGGAGCCGAGCACTCCGTCC
>NZ_JASCXP010000226.1:0-12057 GCF_030010695.1 Nocardia sp. CC201C | reverse complement strand
GGCCATCCGCGGTCGGGCATCTACCAGTTCTGGACGACGATCAGTCCGTCGGCGGGGCTCACCAGGACGGCCACGTTCCCGCCGGGGTGCGCCGCGGCCTCACCGATGATGTCGCGCAGCGGGGCGAACCGCCACGCGTCGTTCTCGGCCAGCTGCGATCCCGGCGCGAGCGCCACCGAGGTGGCGTTGTACGGCACCACCTGGTCGACCAGCGCGGGTACCGGACCACTGGCCAGCGCCGCCGTCTCGCCGGGCGTCAGTTCCAATCCGACCGCCCCCGGTCCGGCGACCGGGGTGGCCGCGGCGGCCGATCCGGCGCCGATCACGGTGGCGGCGACGATTCCGCTCGCGGCGGTCAGCAGGGTGAAAGCGGTGGTCCGAGTAGGCATGGTGTCCTCCGTGGGGAGCCGATGAGAAACCTTCCGAATGGTGCGACGCGCCAGGCCCGGCGACGACTGCGACCATGACACGCCGGTCATGCGACCAGGAAGTGGAATGCGATAGCGGTCACTGCCCGGCCACCACAGCGACCCACCTCACACGAACGCGGCGTCTCCGCCGAAAGGCACTGCGGCGCTGGAGTATTCGTTCTCCGTGTCGCGTCCGGAACCGCCTCCGGCGCAGTGTCCGTATCTGGATCGTTACCGAGGACCGGCTTCACTGTCGCGTCGCGTCGAGGGACGATCAGCAAGGTATGGCAACTGATTGGCTACTGCGCTCTGACGTGAGTCTTCCCGGGTTTCGCTGCCCGGGTCGGGATGCCGGAGGGCCTGCCGGGCGAGTGGCGCGACGCCGTGCCGAGCGGTCGGATATGGGCCTCGATCCGGCCGGTGTGCGCGGTCGGTCCCGCTGCCGGTCCCGGGCTGGGGTGCGCCTGATCGAGGCCCAGCCAATCGCTCCCCAGACCAGCGCGAGCGCGGCTGTGAGCGCGTAGTCCGAGCGTGTGCCCGACAGCGTCACGGCGTGCGCGATGGTGTCCAGGGAGAAGATGGTCTGCGCGGTCAGCAGCCAGAGCAAGCAGGAGTCGGGGCGGCTCGGCTTTCGCTCGCGCATGGGTTCAGTCCACCTGTTCGCCCTGTTGGCGGCGGAGTTCGAGGTCGCGCTGCCGGGCTTCCTCCTGGCGTTTGGCCTCGGCGCGCTGCTGTTCGGCGCGGGCGCGGAGGGCGCGGAGGAACTCCTCGTCGTCGTCGGGGTTGCGGGGGATGTAGCGGCCGGGGCGGTCGTATTCGGGGTAGGCGGTGGTGGAGCGGGGGCGCGGGGGTTCGTAGGGGCGGCCGAGGATGAGCCAGAGCAGGGCGCCGACGGTGGGGACGAAGAGGATGACCAGGAGCCAGGCGCCCTTGGGGAGGTGGCGGATGCCGGACTCGGGGGCGGTGATCACGTCGATCAGGCAGAACACCCACAGGGCCAGGGTGATGAGTCCGACGATCAGGTAGGGCATGGCGTTCTCCTCGAACACGTTCGGGGTACTCGACCGGTTCGGCGGTGCTACTTCGCGAATCCCCCAAGGATCTTTCGAAGGGTGAACAGTACCTCGAGTCGGCATGTGGCAACCAGTTGGCAAATGGGCGATGCGTCGGCGGCGTGACATCGAGACGGTCGGCGGAGCGACAGGCGGCCGGTGGGCGCGGGGTTCAGACTCGGCCGAGCAACGTTCAGACGGTGGTGTGGTGAGCGCCACCACCGCCCTGTCGACCACCTACCCGCACACGAGCGTGCACGGCGTGGACCTGGACGCCGCCTCGATCGAGGAGGCGCGTGCGGCGGCCGCGGCGGCCGGACTGGCCGACCGGGTGCGCTACACCGCGACCGACGCCGCCGCACTCACCGAAACCGGTGCGTACCAACTGATCACACTGTTCGAAACTCTGCACGACATGGGCGATCCGGTGGGCACCCTGCGCGCCGCCCGCCGTGCCCTCACGGCCGACGGCGCGGTCCTCATCGGTGACGATCGGGTCGAGGACGAGCTGACCACCCCCGGACCCCTGCTGGAACGCTTCCAATTCGGTTGCAGCGTGCTGCACTACCTGCCCGCCACCATGGCCGAGAACCCGGTGGAGGCCAACGGCACCATGCTCCGCACGCCGACCCTGCTGCGCTGGGCACGGGAGGCCGGATTCATCGAGGCCCGCGTGCTGCCCATCGAGAACGCCTTCTGGCGATACTTCCTGCTGCGTCCGTAGCGCAGCTCAGGCGCTCGCTTCCCTGGCGGCGGGACGTGCGATCCCGTCCAGGATCGTGCCCGCCACCAGGTCCGGATCGTCGGACATGGGCACATGCCCGCAGCCGGGCAGGCGCACCCAGCGGGTGTGGGCGGGCAGTTGATCCCGGTGCTGGCTGACGCCCGACGGCAGCATGAGATCGCGGGTGCCGAAGGCGACCGTCACCGGGGCGTCGATGTCCTGACCGCCCTCGAACCGCAAACCGCGGGCATGACTCACCGCGATGCGCAGCGCCCGTTCGGAACGGTCCAGGTCGCGGACCATGCGGATGCCCTCGGCCGCGCTGATCCGCCAGGGGCGGCTGGCCACCACGGCCAGACCGGCGTAGCGGACCGGTGGAATGCGCAGGACCGCCGCACCCGGTCCCCGGGTCAGCATGCTGCCCGCCAGCATGGAGTGGAACTGCGTGTACAGCAGCCCGGGCATGCCGCGCCGCCACAGCCCGGCCGGGGCGAGCGCCACCACCGAGCGCGCCATGCCCCGCTTGGCGGCCTCCAGCGCGAACCAGCCGCCCATGGAGTTGCCCGCCAGATCCACCGGACCGTCGATCCCCAGCCGCCGCAGCTCGGCCGCCAATTCGCCCATGGCCCAGTCCATTCCGAACACCGCGTCGTCCGGGAAGGGGGTGCGTCCGAAGCCGGGGAAGTCCAGGGCGATCACCCGGCGGTCGACCGCCAGCCGATCCATGACCGGCAGCCAGTTGCGGGCCGTGCCACCCGCTCCGTGCAGCAGTACCAGCGGTTCCCCGCTGCCGCGTTCGATACGGTTCCATGACGACATCGGCCGGCTCCTTCGACAGCTGAACCCCTCCAGCATGGTCGATGTTCCGGACTCCCGCCATGGGCACGGTGTCGAAGGATGCGCGAGCGGTTTGTGCAGGCCGACAGATCGGGCCGGTCGGCGGTGCACCCCGGATACCATGAGCCATGCGGTGGCGGCCCATGCGTGTCCTGGCTCGAGTGAACCGTCGGATCACCAATCCGGCCTTCCTCGGGGCGGCCGCCCGTCTACCCGGATACGCGAATGTCGTCCACGTCGGTCGCCGGACCGGAAAGCGCTACCGGACTCCGGTCGGAACCACCTGGCGCGGTACGGAACTGCGGATCGCGCTGAACTATGGCCGGGCCAGCGACTGGGTGCGCAATACGCTGGCGGCCGGACGGTTCGAGCTCGAGCATCGCGGGCGGGTGCTCGCGATGACCGAGCCCGAGATCGTCGTCGAGGCGGGTCGGCCGTTCCTGTCGGCGCGGGTGGACGCGCGGACGAGCTGACCGTCGACCCCGCCCGAATCAGGACGCGGGCACCGTGCCGAGCAGGATGCGCTTCAGGTGTTCGGGGGCGATCAGGGTGCAGTAGTGCTGCCCTTTGAAGGCGTCGGGGATACCCGGCGTATCCAGGGGTACGTGCAGGGATTTCGAGGGCAGGTGCAGCGTGCCGCCGGAATCGACCGTGGCCGTCGGGAAGTCGGCCAACCAGTCCTGACCGGTGGCCGCCGGAGTGTCCGGATCGATGGTCACCTGGTACGGGCGGTAGACCAGGGCGTCCCGTTCCGCCCGGGTCAGATCCCGGGCCACCCGCCACAGTGTTCTCTGGTTGGTTTCACCGCAGGTGCCGTTCGCCCCGGCCGTGCGGTCGCCGTACTCCTGGTTGATGTGGTCGGCCGATTTGCCCTTGCAGCGCACCTGGCGCGGTACACCGGTGTCGTCGTAGGTGATGTAGCTGGTGACCGTGAGCGGGCGCACCTGGGGTTTCGACGCCGCGAACGCGGCGAGGTCGGTGTAGGGCACCTCGGCGAATTCGCCACCGGCTCGGTGGAATCTGACCAATCGCAGCGAGGCCGTGTTCACCTGGGCGCGCTGGCACAGTGACAGACCCGACAGGCCCTGCTCCTCGGCGGGTTCGGCGGCGGCGGGCGTATCGGCCGCACCGATCACGGCGGCGGTGAGGGCGGCGGTGAGGACACCGGAGGCGAGCGAGGATCGAATACGCATGGGGTACCGGACTTTCGACGTGGAACAGGTGAGGAGGCGACCGCGAGACGCGGTCAGTAGCCGGTGAGGAGGTGAGCCGCGGGCGCGGCGGGCACCGTGCCGTGCGGCGCGGCGGGATAGTAGTCGGGTGTTCGTGTTCCGGCGACGAAGTCACCCATCCAGCCGAGGGCGAGTCGGCGCAGCGTGGACGAGTTGACCGATTCCGAGATGCCGCAGAGCATTTCGCCCATCGCGTCCGAGCTGGTGCCCTCGGCGTCGGTGTGCACCCCCGAGGGCAGCAGCACGCCGAGGAAGGGGCGGTCCAGACGAGTTCGTACGGCCAGGGTGCCGATGCCGAAGCTGTTGCAGGGCGACGGCGGGGCCGAGATCGTCAATGTCGGCAGGTCGGTACCGGAGATGCCGTCGAGGGCGCGGTCGATATTGTTGCCGATGAACGAGCGCACCGGGTCGAGCAGGACCACCCCGCGCAGCGTGTTCCACGTCTCCAGATGATGGGTGCGCAGCCGCTCGGCGACGTACGCGACGGCCTCGGCCCCCGCCGAATGCCCGACGAACACCAGTCGTTCGGGAATGGCGGGAACGGCGCGGCCCGCGCGGTGCGCGGCGTCGGCGAGACTGGTCGACAGCGCGCCGCCCGGCGCGGAGGCGGTGCCGAACAGGGCGGCCACATCGTGCAGGAACGCCGTATTGTCGCCGATGTTCTGCAGCGTGCAGCCCGAGAGGTTCATGAACGGCATGCTCGGTGCGAACACCAGGTATCCGGCGTCGGCGAAGGTCGAGGCGAGCGCGCCGACATGTCCGCTGGAGCGGGCGAAGCCGTGCTGCACCCACACCAGGGCCCGAGGCGGTCCAGCGGGTAGGTACCAGTCCGCGCCCTGTTCGAGAACCGTGGCGGCACAGGGGATGTCGATGGTTCCGGGCAGGCGGTCGGCGGCCTGGGCTTCGGGTGCGGCCAGCAGCGCGGCGAGTACGGCGATGGTGGCCAGACCTGGGCCTCTGAGTTGCATGGCTACTCCCACGGCGGGCGCCTGTTTCCTCTAGCGGAATGGCGTTTCTTCTTTGGCTGACCATTAAGGGTGATGGCGACGCTGCTGTCAAGCGGTCGGCGTGAGCCTATTGCGGCTGGACAGGGCGGGGGGTGACCATTATGTTTCGATATGGGAAACCATGTTTCACTCAAATGTGGTGTGCCGATATGTTGCCCGGTGAGTGAGGGGGAGTGGATGCGATCGGCGCTGTATGTTCCGGGTAACCGACCGGAACTGTTCGACAAGGCGGTGTCCGGTCCCGCGGACGTGGTTCTGCTGGATCTGGAGGACGCGGTGCCGCTGCGGGACAAGGAGGGCGCACGCGCCGAGGTGGCCGCCTGGTTGCGCGCCGCCACCCCGTCGGCGCGGCGGATATGGGTACGCGTCAACCCCGGTGAACATGGCCTCGAGGACATTCGTGCGGTCGCCGCGGCCGGAGTGGAAGCCGTATGCCTGGCGAAAACGGAGTCAGCGCAACAGATTCGGGAGGTGGGGGAGGTGTTGGCGGCGGTCGAACCGGCGAGGCGGCCCATTCGCCTCTGCCCGCTGCTGGAGAGCGCCGCCGCGATCTACGCGGCGCGCGAGATCGCCGCCGCGCCCCGGGTGTGGCACCTGATGATCGGAGAGGCGGACCTGTGCGCGGAACTGGGTATCGAACCCGGGCGTGACGGCTACGAAATGCTCGCCCTGCGCACCCGGATCGTGCTGGCCAGTGCGGCCGCGGACATCGCGGCCCCGCTCGCGCCGACCAGCACCGACTTCCGCGACCTCGACGATCTGCGCACATCGACCGAAGCCCTGCGTCGCTTGGGTTTTCGCGGCCGCACCTGCATCCACCCGGCCCAGGTCCCCGTCGTCAACGAGGTGTTCACCCCCGGCCCCGCCGACCTGGACGCGGCCCGTGCGCTGGTGCGCCGCTTCGAGGCCGCCGCGGGGGGTGTCGTTCTCGACGACGCGGGCCGCATGGTGGACCGCGCCGTTGTTCGCCGCGCTCGCGCCCTGGTCGACGACGCGTTCGAATAGGCGGGCGTGATCGCACCCCGCTGCTCTCGGTCGATCGCCGGGCCGGCCTGGCTGTCGTGTGCGGTTGATCGCCGAGCCGGGGTGAGCGATGTCGGATCTATCGCTGTATCGGGTTCATCGCGGTGTCCGGTCGGGGCGGCCGCCGCGTCGAGGTGAGCCGTGCCGGGACGGTCGCTGTGCCGGCGCGACGGGGCCGCACGGGAGGCTGTGCCGGGATGGCCGACGGGTACGGGGCGACCCTGTCATGCACCCCGTACCCGGTTACCCGCGCGCGCCGTGCCGCATCGGAAGTCGATGGGGCCGAGGCGAACTCGGGTCGTCCGCGTGGCCGCCGCTATTGGTAGCCGGGATCGGCCCAGGCTCCGATGGAGCGGGAGCGGACCGGTTCGATATAGCGCGGGGCGAGGCTGTGCGGGTAGTCGTCACCCCAGTTGGTGGCGTCGCCGGTCATGGTCACCCGCGCGTTGTCGGTGTACCAGTCCACGAGATCGGCGTCCGAGCGCACGATCCACGTGCAGCCCTGCTGTGCGTCGGCGGTGAAATCGCCGTGTCGGATGAGCGCGGGCCGCCAGAAATAGGTGCCGGGCCACATGGTGCCGAAGTTGTACTCGAAACCGCCGTCGAGGCAGTACGCCTCCTCCGAGCACGGGTGGTGGGCCAGGGGCTCCTCGCGCCAGCCCGGCTTGGCCTTGATGAGTCGGGTGTAGAAGCCCGTCTTCTCGTCCCGGTGCAGCAGTTTGATGTACAGGCCGGGTACCGGTGTGCCGCCCAGGTCGAAGCGCATCGGACTGCCGTCCTTGACGTCGATCCAGGGCATCGCGGCCGAATTCAGCACCACGAGTGTCTGATCGGGGCGCACGAAGTCGCGGTCGGCGTCGGCGAGGTCGAAGCGCCAGTCGCCCTGTTCGCGGAACAGCAGGATCTCGGTGCCCGCGGTGACGGAGATCGGCGGGGTGCGGACGCCGGTCGGGGCCATCCAATAGCCCTCGGGGCCGAGCACGGTATCGCCGATGGTCACCTCGCCCGACAGCACGTACCACTCCGTTTCGGCGTGGTGCACCCCGGCGGGCCGGGACCAGTCGCTGGTGAAAGTGACCGCCAGCGAGGCGGATCCGTCCTCTTCGTCGTAGCTGAGATTGCGCTGCACGGCGCTGCCGGTGGCGTGCTCGAACTCGGCGATATGGGTGATCAGATCGCGTGTGTCGATGAGTTCTACGTGTGGACGCATCGGTCCTCCTCGGGAAGCTGTATTTCCGATACGAAATGTACTGGTTATGAATAACCAAAACAAGGTGTATCGTAAATTCTCGTGACTCGACCCGGACGTCCCGCGGGCCCCGCCGCCGATACCGAAGCCGTCGTGCTGACCGCGGCGCTGGACCTGCTGCTCACCGAGGGGGCCGGTGCGCTCACCCCGCAGCGTCTGCACGCGGTGACCGGCGTCGCCCGCACCACCATCTACCGGCACTGGCCGACACCGCGCGAGGTCCTCGCCGCGCTCATCGCCGTCGCCCCGCACGAACCCCTCACGCCCAGCGGTGATCTCGTGGCCGATCTGCACACCGAGGTGGATCTGCTGTGTGATCGTCTGCGCG
The DNA here is from genome assembly GCF_030010695.1 of Nocardia sp. CC201C. Classification (NCBI taxonomy): domain Bacteria; kingdom Bacillati; phylum Actinomycetota; class Actinomycetes; order Mycobacteriales; family Nocardiaceae; genus Nocardia; species Nocardia sp. CC201C. The sequence continues at coordinate 4,195 of NZ_JASCXP010000226.1, read as the reverse complement.
ACAAGCCCGTCGCGGCCTTCCTGCGCGCACTGGTGACCGCCTCGTCGGCCGACCCGTCCTGCACCGAGCTGCGCCACCGGTACGTGGCGGACCTGCTGGAGCCATTCCGGGCGGCGTTGCGCGCACTCGCATTCGGCGACGAGGCCGCCGTCGAGGAGGCGGCGTCGGCGATCGTCGCGCCGCTGCTCGTGGACGCGCTGCTGCTGGACCGCCCGGTGGACCGGGAGCGGGCGCACCGCGCGGCCGCCGACGTGCTGGCCCGCGTCACCACCTGAACCGAAACACCCGAATCCAGCAGTACCAGGGAGCGTCATGACCAATGTCGTCGGCACCCGCGCCGTCTTCGGAGTCGTCGTACCGAGTACGAATACCGTTGTGGAGCACGACTACTGGCGGGCGGGGCTGCCGGGTATCGCGTTCCGCGCCGGTTCCATGTACATCCCGAATCCGGTGATGGGCGACGACGCGGACTTCCAGGCGCTGCTGGTGCAGATCCGTGCCTCCATCGACACCGCCGTGCGCGATGTGCTGACCGCCGAACCCGAACGCATGGTCATGGGCATGTCCGCGGAGACGTTCTGGGGCGGCGTGGCCGGGAACGCGGCCTTCGAACAGCGCCTGCGCGACCGCACCGGGCTGCCGGTCACCACCGGGGCGAGTTCGTGCCGGGCCGCTCTGCACGAACTGGGCTGCCGCCGCATCGCGGTCTTCTCGCCGTACCAACCCATCGCCGACCGCGAGGTGGGGCGGTTCTTCACCGAGGCGGGATTCGACGTCGCAGCCATCACCGGGCTGCGCTGCCCGAGCGCCATGGCAATCGCACGCGTCGGCGACGACCGCCTACGCGAGGTCGTCACGGCCCTGGACGGCCCGGACGTGCAGGCGATCGTGCAGGTCGGCACCAACCTTTCCTTCGTCGCACTCGCCGATCGCCTCGAAGCGGAACTGGGCAAACCGGTGATCGCCATCAATGCCGCCACCCTGTGGTACGCCCTGCGCGACCACGGTTTCGCCGATCGCATCGAGGGCGCGGGAGCCCTCCTGCGCGAACACTGATCCCACCCGCTCGGCTCGGACCGCGGCCGTGACGTTCCGAGGCAACTACATAGCACGGCGTATCCCCCGTTCTATGACCTGGCTGAGAGTATGGTGTGAAGTATGGCGAAACTGACGATCGAGGTACCAGACGCTGACCTGGCGCTTTTCCGGGCTGCTGCTGAACGGAACGGTCTGAAGCTCTCCCCGTACGTCGTGCGGGCCGCTCGTATCGGCGCGCTGTGGGAGGACGCCAATCGGCCGCGCCGCCGCGACGAGGCCGCCGACCTTGCCCGCGCCGAGGAACAGGCCGCACTGGAGGAGGCTGCCCGCGCCGAGGAACACCGAGGCGGGCACGCCGCGTGAACCACGGCGACATCTACACCTTCGATCGAGAACGACCCAGCCGCGAAGACGACGAGCGCACCCCCTACCGCGTGATCGTCACCCCCGGATACCTGCTCGGACCAGGTGAGAACTGGGTCATGGTCGCGCCCGTCGAGCGCTACGACCCTGACCGCCTGGTGGCTGTCCCGCTGGCCGACGCCGACCCCATCGCGGGATGGATACGCACCGACCGCGTGACAACCGTGTACCGGCCCTGGCTTTCCGGGCCGGTCGGCAGACTCGCCGACGACACTATCGCCATCTTCGACGAACGGCTCAAAGCCGCTCAGGGGCTCGAGTGAGGAGTACCGCCCGAGTGCCCACCGGCGACCCGTGGCATCAGCCCACGGCCGCAACATGAACGCAGCGACGATGATCGACATGGCGAGGGCGGCGGAGATCGAGGCAGCATCGACCAAAGGCGTGCCCACCGACGCCGAGTTTCTCCGCGTCGCTGCCGCTTTCGAACCGCATCTGCCGCCGGCGGGGTCGATGCGCTGAGTTCGCGTCCTGGCCCTGTTGCACGTGGGGGCGCGCGGCGTCGGCGGTCCGGACCCGGCGACGAATGTGCCGGGCCGGCGGTCAGTGGTCGCGCAGCAGCGCGCCCGCTCCCTCCACACGGTCGGGGATGTCGTTGTCGCGCAGTGCCATCCACCAGGTCGCGGCATTGATGGCGATCACCGGCTTGCCGAGCCAGCGTTCCGCCTCGTCGGCCAAACGCACCATGGACAGGTTGGTGCCGCATTGCACCAGTGCGTCCACTCCGGCGTCGTCCACCTCGTGCAGCGCGGTACGCAATTCGTCCTCGGTCACGTGGGCGATGGACACGGCGGTCGGGCAGCGCAGTCCGCGAATGGCTTTGACGTCGAAGCCGAGTTCGCCGAAGAAGCGGACGACGTTCTCGTCGCCGACGGGCTGGTAGGGGGTGACCACGCCGATCCGTTCCGCGCCGTACAGGTGCAGGGCACGTCGGCACGCCTCCGCGCCGGTGGCCACCCGCAGGCCGGTGATGTCGTGAATCTGTTGCACGAATTGCCGATTGCCCTCCACTCCGCCCCAGAAGGTCTCCGCGGACATACCCATGACCATGTAGTCGGGTTCGCAGGTCAGCACGCGTTCGCAGGCGGCCCCGATCTCGGCGCGGATCTGCTCGAGCAGCCGACCCATACCGGCGTCGTCGTTCATGTTCTGGTCGCGAATGTGGATGCGGCTGAAATGGGCCGTGACCCCCGGCACGCCCATGCGGTAGAAGTCGGGTTCCACAATGGTGTTGGTCGACGGCGCGATCACCCCGAATTTGCGCCGCCAGCCCAGTGCGTCGGTCATGGGTTCCTCTCTGTGGTGAACAGGTCGCGGCGACGTACCGGCGCGAGAGCGAACCGCCCGATGATCTTGCGGGTGGTCAGCCAGCGCACGTGCGCGCCGTTGCGCCGCTTGTCGACCGCCCGCGCGGCCAGCCAGGGCGCGACCGTCTCCACCGGATCGGCCAGGATGTTGAAGATGCGGCGCGCCTTGGCCAACTCGGCCGGATCGTCGTAGCCGTGGGTGAGCAGGTCGGTGACGACCATGCCAGGACTGAGCAGCCCGACCGACACCCCGGACGGCACCTCGGCGGCGAGCGCGGTGGTCAGATAGGTGACCGCGCGCTTGCTCGCGCCGTAGACCCCCAGCCCGGCCACGATGCGCCCGTCGCTGCCCAGGCCCTCCATGTTCCAGATGTGGCCGCCGCCGGTGTCGGCCATTCCCGCCACGGCCACGGCGCAGCCATTGAGCACGCCCAGCAGATTGGTGTCCAGGACGGTGCGGGTGGTCTCGACGGATAACTCCCACAGTGGTTTCCGGTCGTGTGAAACGCCCGCGTTGTTGATCCAGATGTCCACGCCGCCGCACCGTTCCACCGCGGTGTCCCACAGCCGACGCACCTGCTCCCGGTCGGTGACGTCGGCGGTGACCACCACCGCGTGATCGGGGAGTTCGGCGCTGATCTTCGCTACCCGCCCGGCGTCGCTGCCGCACAGTACGACCCGGTGACCGCCGTCGAGCAGTGCGCGCGCCATACCCAGCCCGATGCCACGGGTGCCGCCGGTGATCACCACGGCGCTCATGTGCGCTCCAGTACGCCGTGCATGACCGCGGCCAGGCTGTTGTGGTCGAACATCTGGTACACGACGGCCATCCGGGTGCCCGCGCCCATACCCGGTTCGGCGTCCATCATGAACTCGCGGCCGATCAGCCGACGGCCGTCGATGGTGTGCAGCCGCACGAAATTCGCTCTGCCGTAGGAGTTTCCGTTGCCCCACACATCGGGGCCCTCGTGGAAGGACCGCACGCCGTCGCGGCGCACCGTGATCCGGGAGTCGGAGGCGACCGGGCCCGACATGACCAGGCGGTGTTCGGCCACCAGCAGGGTCACCGGGTCGATCTCGAGTTCCATCCGCAGCGCGCCCAGCGGCTGCTGCGTGGCCGACCACAGTTCCAGCTCACCGGCGTAGCGGCTCTTCTCCTTGGTCGGCACGGTGAAGACGACCGGCCCACAGCGGGTTTCGGTCTCGACCCGCTGCTCGACCAGCTCCGGGTCGCGGGTGTAGAGACCGGTGAACACCCCGACCAGCGCGGGTCCCTGGTACAGCACCGAGGAATACACCTGGGTGTCGCCGAGGGTCTGATTCCAGGTGTTCAGCCCGACCTGCCAGCCCGGACCGTAGTAGTTGGCGTCCACGAACCCGCCGTAGGGCTGCCCCGATCCGAAGAAGTCCGGGCCGGTGTAGATCAC
>NZ_JASCXP010000225.1:0-12060 GCF_030010695.1 Nocardia sp. CC201C | reverse complement strand
GCTCGCCCGCCGCACCGCCGGGCGCACCGGGGCGGGGGGGGGGCCGCTTGTCGTACGCGGCCGCCGCCCGGGCGCGCCGAGTGGCACTTCCCACAGTTCGTGGCAGCCGCGAATCGGCACCGATATTCTCGTCGGCGTAACGTCCGGTACCCGCGTAGCGCGGGACTGGAACGCCACTTTCGAGAGGACAAGGGTGACCTCGGACAAGGCTGTCTGCGGGACCGACCCTGCGCCTGCACGGTTGACGGTGGGAATCGTCTCGGCGGGACGCGTCGGGTCCGCGTTGGGTGCGGCACTGGAGCGTGCCGGTCATGTGGTGTTCGGCGTATCCGGTATCTCGGACGCCTCGGTGCATCGTGCCCGGACCCGGCTGCCGGATTCGGAGATTCTGCCGGCCGAGGAGGTGGCGCGTCGCGCCGAACTGCTGCTGCTGGCCGTACCGGACAGTGAGCTGGCCGGTCTGGTTTCGGGGTTGGCGACGGCGGACGCGGTGCGGCCCGGCACCATCGTGGCGCACACCTCGGGCGCGAACGGTATCGGCGTGCTGGCCCCCTTGACCGCACGCGGCGCGCTACCGCTGGCCATTCACCCGGCCATGACGTTCACCGGGCATGACGAGGATGTGTCCCGGCTCGGCAACGCCTGCTTCGGCATCACCGCCGCGGACGATATCGGCTATGCCATCGCCCAGTCGCTGGTTATCGAGATGGGCGGCGAACCGGTGCGGGTCGCCGAGGAGCATCGCACGCTGTACCACGCGGCCCTGGCCCATGGCAGCAATCACCTGGTTACGTTGATTCTGGACGCGGTGGAGGCGTTGCGCGCCGCGCTCGCCGGTCCCGGCCTGCTGGGCCAGCAGCTCGTAGACGACCAGCCGGGCGGCCTGGCCGAACGCGTGCTGGCCCCGCTGGCCTCGGCCGCACTCGACAATGCCCTGCGCCGCGGGCCGTCCGCGCTGACCGGTCCGGTGGCTCGCGGCGATGTGGACGCCGTGGCCGCGCATCTGAACGCACTCGAGTCCACCGACGCGGAGCTGGCCGCGGGCTACCGCGCGCTCTCGCTGCGCACCGCCCAGCGTGCCCGCACCAATCCGGCGCTGGTCGAACTGCTGGCATCCCCGAGCGGTCGGCGCGATGCCGCCGAGGGCTCCGACCAGGCGAAGGAAGGCAACTGATGGATCCCACGCTGCGTGGCACCTACAAGCGCGGTGAACTCACCGTGCTGCACGATCCGGCGATCATGAGCAAGGTCTCCCATGCGCTGCGCCAGGTGGGCCGCCGGGTCGCGCTGGTGCCGACCATGGGGGCACTGCACGAGGGTCATCTGGAACTGGTGCGTCGCGCCAAGCGCACCAACCAGGCCATCATCGTCTCGATCTTCGTGAATCCCTTGCAGTTCGGGGCGAACGAGGATCTGGACAAGTATCCGCGCACCCTCGACGCCGATGTGGAGCTGTTGCGCGCGGAGGGCGTCGAGCTGGTCTTCGCGCCCAGCGCCGACGACATGTACCCCGAGGGCCCGCGCACCACCGTGCACCCCGGCCCGCTCGGCGACGAACTCGAGGGCGCGGTCCGTCCCGGCCATTTCGCGGGCGTCCTCACCGTGGTCGCCAAGCTGTTCGACATCACCGACCCGCACGAGGCGTTCTTCGGCGAGAAGGACTACCAGCAGCTGACACTGATCCGCCAGATGGTGCGCGATCTGAACATGGGCCTGAAGATCGTGCCGGTCGCCACCGTCCGCGAGCACGACGGCCTCGCGCTGTCCTCACGCAACCGCTACCTCGATCCGGAGCAGCGTGAGCTGGCCACGGTACTCTCGGCCGCCCTGGCCGCGGGCCGCCACGCCGCGGGCCTGGGCGCGGACAAGGTCCTCGAGGCCGCCCGCATGGTGCTGGCCGAGGCTCCGGCCATCGAACTCGACTACCTGGAGCTGCGCGGCTCCGATCTCGGCCCGGTTCGCGCGGAGGGCAATGCCCGCCTGCTGATCGCCGCCCGGATCGGCAGCACCCGGCTCATCGACAATATGCCTGTCACCCTCGGCATTCCGCTCGACGGCCACCCGACCACCCCCGACCAGCCTGCCCAGGCATCACTTTAGGAAGGGCGACGACGATGTTGCGCACCATGATGAAGTCGAAGATCCACCGCGCCACGGTGACTCACGCCGATCTGCACTACGTCGGTTCGGTGACGGTCGATCAGGATCTGCTCGACGCCGCCGATCTGCTCGAGGGTGAGCAGGTCTGCATTGTCGACATCACCAACGGCGCTCGCCTCGAGACCTATGTGATCGCGGGTGAGCGCGGTTCCGGCGTCATCGGAATCAACGGGGCCGCAGCGCATCTCGTGCAGCCCGGCGATCTGGTTATCCTCATCGCCTACGGCATGATGGACGAGCGGGAGCTGAAGAGCTACGAACCCCGCGTGGTGTTCGTGGACGACCGCAACCGGCAGGTGGAGCTGGGTTCGGATCCGGCGCACGCGCCGGAGGGCTCCGGCCTGACCTCGCCGCGCTCGCTGTCGTTCGCCTGACCTCGGGTGCGGTCATGCTGCTGACCATCGACGTCCGCAACACCTCGATCGAGCTGGGCCTGTTCTCCGGCGGCGGTGACCATTCGAAACTGGTGCGGCACTGGCGGATGCACACCAATCCGCTGTTCACCGCGGACGAGTTCGCATTGCAGGTGCGCGGTCTGATCGGCGCGGATGCCGAACAGGTGACCGGTGTTTCGGCATTGTCGACGGTGCCTCCGGTATTGCGGGAACTGCGCGAGATGCTGTCCCGCTACTGGGGTCACGTTTCCCACGTCGTCGTGGAACCCGGTGTGCGAACGGGAATTCCGCTGCTCGTCGACAATCCGAAAGAGGTCGGCGCGGACCGCATCGTGAATTGCCTTGCCGCGTATCACCGTTTCTCGTCCCCGGCGATCGTGGTGGATTTCGGCACCGCCATCTGCGTGGACCTGGTTTCCGCCAAGGGGGAATTCCTGGGCGGCATCATCGCCCCGGGGGTGGAAATCTCCACCGAGGCGCTGGTGGAGCGCAGTGCCCTGCGGCGTGCGGAACTGGCGCGCCCGCGGTCGGTGGTGGGCAAGAACAGTATGGAGTGCATGCAGTCGGGCGCGATTTTCGGTTTCGCGGGCCTGGTGGACGGGCTGATCGACCGTATTCGCGATGAGTTCGACGCGTTCGCCGGTGACGACGTGGCCGTGGTGGCCACGGGCGCTTCCGCGCCGCTCATCGTGCCGGAATCGGAGACCATCGAACACCATGAACCGCATCTGACCCTGGCGGGGCTGCGGCTGGTGTACGAACGCAACCAGCAACGCCGCCGATAACGGACCGATCGGCCGGAACGTGACGCAGTCGTCTCCCCGGCCGTCTGTTGCTTCGCGGGAATCCACTGTTAGACTCTCGCTCGTGTATTTCCGTGTGAGCACCCAGGAGTGTTGTCGAGGCTGATTCGCCTCGGCTGTCGTCGAGGCTTCCGATAGCCCCTCGACCAACCACACATTCCTGGAGTTTCGCTCATGCGTTCCTCTGCACTTTCCCTGTCGAATTCCGCCGTGCGCACCCGCACCGAGGCCCTGCTGCCCGAGGTGACCGAGCGCGCCACCGCCTCCGCCCTGCCGACTCGCCTGCGACCCGCCGACCTGCTGCGCCTGACCGACGAGGGCGCCGAGGACGTGCTGGCGGGCCGCTACGACCACCTGCTGCCGGAGAACGGCCTGTGGCCCACGGAGAACCGCTGGGCGGTGCGGCTGCTCGCCGACGACGAGGTGGATGTCTGGCTCATCAGCTGGGTGGCCGAGAAATCCACCCGGCTGCACGACCACGCCGGTTCGCTGGGCGCGCTGACGGTGCTCTCCGGCGCGCTCGCGGAGTTCCGGTGGAACGGCTCCGATCTGCGCCGCCGCATCCTCACCGCCGGTGATCAGGCATCCTTCCCGCTCGGCTGGGTGCACGACGTGGTGCGTGCCGACGATGCCGAGGCGGGCGACGTCGGCCCGCTGAACCCCACGCTCAGCGTGCACGCCTACTCCCCACCGCTGTCGGCCATGTCCTATTACGACGTCACCGGCCACGGCACCCTCAAACGCACCCACACCGTCCTCACCGACCAGCCCGAAGGTGAACTGGAATGAGCCACTTGACTATCGACGGCATGCTCGAGCAGGCGCGCGGTCGTCTGCGGCGTGTCTACGCCTTCGAACTGCCGCAGGCGGTCGGGCGGGGTGCGATCCTCGTCGACATTCGCCCCCAGGCGCAGCGCATCAAGGAGGGCACCATTCCGGGGGCCCTGGTCATCGAGCGCAATGTGCTGGAGTGGCGGCTCGACCCGGCCAGTTCCGCGCGGCTGGCGCTGGCCACCGACCACGACGTGGAATGGATCGTCGTCTGCTCGGAGGGCTACACCTCGAGCCTCGCCGCTGCCTCGCTGCAGCAGCTGGGATTGCATCGCGCCACCGATCTGGTGGGCGGATATCAGGCACTGAAAGCGGCCGGACTGCTCACCGTGGCGGCGGCCGCGCCGCACTTCCAGCGCGAGGTCGCCACCCTCGCGTGGCTCTAATTCGATATCCGCGATCGTAGGCCGATCGTGGCCGTATCGTTATGCCCGGCGAACGGTCGGGCGGGGAGAAAAACGATTTCCGCCGCACGATAGGGTGGTGCTCCGTGAGCACCCCCAATCCCTCTTCTTCCGGTACCGCCGACTCGGCCGCCTCCGGGCAGGCCAAGGCCGCCGCCGCGCGTGCGGCCGTGGAACACGATGTTCCCGAGCAGATGCGGATTCGCCAGGAGAAGCGGGAGCGTCTGCTCGCCGAGGGGCGGGAGGCGTACCCGGTGGTGGTCGAGCGCACGCACTCGCTCGCCGAAATTCGTACCGCTTACCCGGATCTCGCGCCGGACACCCAGACCGGCCTCATGGTCGGGATTGTCGGCCGCGTCATATTCATGCGCAATACCGGCAAACTGTGCTTCGCCACGCTCCAGGAGGGCGACGGCACCAAACTGCAAGCCATGATCAGCCTGAACGGGGTCGGCGCGGAATCCCTCGCCGCCTGGAAGGCCGATGTGGATCTCGGTGACTTCGTTTCCGTGCACGGCGAGGTGATCGCTTCGCGCAGTGGCGAATTGAGCGTGATGGCCGATTCCTGGGCGATGGCGGCCAAGGCCCTGCGCCCGCTTCCGGTGGCGCACAAGGAGATGAACGAGGAGTCGCGCGTCCGCCAGCGCTACGTGGACCTGATCGTGCGCCCGGAGGCGCGCGAGATGGCCCGTACCCGCGTGGCCGCGGTGCGCGCCCTGCGCAATGCCCTGGAGCGCCGGGGCTTCCTCGAGGTCGAGACCCCGATGCTGCAGACGCTGCACGGCGGTGCGGCGGCGCGACCGTTCGTCACCCACTCGAACTCCCTCGACATGGACCTCTACCTGCGCATCGCGCCGGAGCTGTTCCTGAAGCGCTGCGTGGTCGGCGGCCTGGAGAAGGTCTTCGAGATCAACCGCAACTTCCGCAACGAGGGTGCGGACTCCACCCATTCGCCGGAGTTCGCAATGCTGGAAACCTACGAGGCGTACGGCACCTACGACGATTCCGCGACGATGATGCGGGAATTGATCCAGGAGGTTGCGCAGGAGGTCTACGGCACCCAGGTGGTAACCCTTGCCGATGGCACGGAATACGACCTGTCGGGCGAGTGGACGACCGTCGAGATGTACCCGTCGCTGTCGGAGTCGATCGGTGTCGAGGTGACTCCGGAAACGACCGTCGAGGAATTGCTGGCCCTGGCTGATCGGGTCGGTCTGGAAATTCCCGAGGGTAAGGGGTACGGCCACGGCAAACTGGTCGAGGAACTGTGGGAGCACGTCTACGGGGACAAGCTCTATGCGCCGACTTTCGTGCGCGACTTCCCGGTGGAGACCTCTCCGTTGACACGTCAGCATCGCAGCAAACGCGGGGTTACCGAAAAGTGGGATCTGTACGTCCGCGGCTTCGAGCTCGCAACCGGCTATTCCGAACTCGTTGATCCGGTGATCCAGCGGGAGCGGTTCGTCGATCAAGCGCGTTTGGCCGCCGCCGGTGATGACGAGGCGATGCGGCTGGACGAGGACTTCCTGGCCGCGATGGAGCACGGTATGCCGCCTACGACCGGAACCGGTATGGGAATCGATCGGTTGCTCATGGCGCTGACTGGCTTGGGAATCCGAGAAACGATACTCTTTCCAATTGTGCGTCCGTCGGCTCGCTGAGTGCGCCGGATTGCATTGCCGATACCCACTTCGGGAGTATCGGAATTCAGCGGTATTCTGACTTCGGGTAATCGGCCTGGTTTGCAGGGTCGCACGATTTCGAGAGGACGTTCATCTCATGGCAAAGAAGGTCACCGTTAGCCTGATCGACGATGTCGACGGTGAGTCCATCGCGGACGAGACCATCGAGTTCGCTATCGATGGGGTGTCGTACGAGATCGACCTGTCGTCGGATAATGCGGCCAAGCTGCGTGACGGTTTGGAGACCTGGGTGGCCGCCGCCCGCAAGGTGAGCGGTCGCCGTCGCACCAAGGCCGCCGCGGGTGCCACCGCGGGACCGAAGAGCCGGGTTTCCCCCGATCGTGAACAAAGTGCGGCGATTCGGGAATGGGCGCGTCGGAATGGGCACAAGGTGTCGGCTCGCGGACGTATCTCCGCGGACATCACCGAGGCTTACAACAAGGCCGCCGCGAAGTAGTTGTATTAGCGACCGTCGCTCGGGTGTTTGTGCGAGCCCGGGCGGCGGTAGTTTTATTCATACGCTTTACGCATAACCGGTCATGGGTGCTGGCTGCCCATCTCGGAAGCACGATCTTGCTCGGGCCGACTCCGCACGGCACCATTGACTGTGTGCGAACGACGTCACTGGCTGGGTGGAGAGACGAGGTAACGGCGCAGTGACCGCATTCCAGGGCTCATTCCTGCGGGTCAAGGATCACCAGGGCCATCAGCACGAGCTGATGCTGGCCCCGGATCGCCCCCGCGTCACCATCGGGCGCTCGCCGCAGGCCGACCTCGCCCTCTCCTGGGACGTCGAGGTCTCCCGCCTGCACGCCACCGTCGAATACCTGGGCGCGCACTGGACCATCGTCGACGACGGGCTTTCCCGCAACGGCACATTCGTCAACGGCGACCGGCTGGTGGGCCGCCACCGCCTCGCGCCCGGTGACGTCATCCGGATGGGTACCACGCGGGTCACCTTCCACGACTTCACCGGGGCCTCCGGCGACATCACCCAGACCTCCACGGGCTCGCTGCCCACGCTGCGCTCGCTCACCGAGACCCAGCGTGCGGTCCTGGTCGCGCTGTGCCGCCCGTACAAGAACAATGCGGGCTTCGCGACCCCGGCCTCGAATCAGCAGATCGCCGCGGAGCTGTTCCTCAGCGTGGACGCTATCAAGACGCACCTGCGCGCGCTGTTCGCCAAGTTCGGCGTGGAGGATCTGCCGCAGAACCAGAAGCGCGTCCGCCTCGCGGGACTGGCCATGCAGAGCGGCGTCATCTCCGACCGGGATCTGTAGCGCTCGAACCGAGTGGACTCCCGCGGATGTCGGTGAGAGTTTCGGCCATGGTCAATCGCGGCCGAACCGGCTTGACTAGCAGGCGAAGCAACCGGATTCCTCGGAACCCGCCCAGTCAGGAGAGTTTTCATGTTCGCCCTTCGCATTGCCGCTCTGGTGGCGGCGACCCTGTCCACCGGCCTGATCGCGGGGCTGTTCTACGCGTACGCCAACTCGGTCATGCTGGCGCTGGGCCGCAGCGACGACCGCACCATGGTCGACGTGATGCAGAAGGTCAACGTGGTCATCATCAATCCGTGGTTCATGATCGCGTTCATGGGCACGGTCGGCTTCACGACGCTGGCCGCGGCCCTGCATCTGGGCAAGGACTTCCGGACCGTGCTGCTGTGGATCGCGATCGCCCTGGTGCTCAATGTGATCGCCTTCGGCGTGACCGCGGGCGGCAACGTCCCGCTCAACAACCAGCTGGCGGCGGCCGGTGATCCGGCGGGCATCGCCGATCTGGCGGCGGTCCGGGCGCAGTTCGAATCCGCCTGGGTCCGTTGGAATATCGTGCGCGCGGTGCTGCACACCCTGGCCTTCCTGGTGCTGCTGGGCGCGTTGTTCGTGGCGGGGCAGCAGCACGGCGAGGCCGAGGCGACGCCGTCGAGCGCCGGAACTGTCTCATACACGCCGCGGCAGGTCGGCTAGTTTCTCGCCGTTTCCGCCGTGATCTAGAACGTGTTCCGGTTACATTTCCCGGAACACGTTCTAGTTTTGGAGGGGATATGCGCCGCACCCTGTTCCGGCGCTCGCCGGGAACACTGCTGATCATGGCCGTGCTGGCCGCGCTGTGGACCGCCGCGAGCACACCCGCCCGGGCCGAGTACCCGGTGGTCTACAACTTCTTCGCGGGCATCCCCAATGAACTCGCCGTTCCCGGCGGCGCGCTACCCGGTTCCAACGACTGGAACTGCGAACCCACTGCGGCGCACCCGAACCCGGTGGTGCTGCTGCACGGCACCGCGGGCGGCGCGCAGACCAACTGGGGCGCGTACGTCCCGCTGCTGGCCAACGAGGGCTACTGCGTCTACGCGCTGACCTACGGCAGCCTGGACGTGCCGTGGCCGCTGTCGGCCATGGGCGGGATGCGCCCGCTGCCGGAGAGCGCCGCGCAGGTGGGTGCCTTCGTGGACCGCGTGCTCGCCGCCACCGGCGCCGCGCGGGTCGACGTCGTCGCGCACTCGCAGGGCAATATCGTCGGCAACTACTACGTCAAGCGGCTCGGCGGCGCGGGCAAGGTGGACAAGTTCGTCGGGATCGCACCGCCGTGGCGGGGGCTGTTCGGCGATCAGATGCGGGTCATCCGGGCTTTCGGCCGCGAACTGGGCGTGGACGCCGACAGCGTCGACAAGATGGCCGCCATGGGCCTGGTGTGCCAGGCGTGCCCGCAGATGCTGGGCGGTTCGACGTTCCTGGACGCGCTCAACGCCGATGGCGTGTACCACCCTTCGGTCACCTACACCAATATCGCGACCTCCTACGACGAGGGCGTGTTCCCCTCGGTCGCCCTCGTGCCCGGTCCGAACGCCACGAACATCCTGGTGCAGGACGGCTGTCCCACCGACTTCTCCGATCACATGGCGATAGCCGGAAGTTCGCGCACCGCCGCCTTCGCGCTGAACGCGCTCGATCCGACGCAGCTCCGTAACGTTCCATGCGGTTTGATCCCCCCGCTGACGGGCAGTTAGTTCGTATGTTCGCTCTGGGCGTAGCCGGGCCGGAAACGAACCCGGGTACCACCCCGTTATGAGGGAATGAGTCGTACTGTCGCCGGTTCGCAATAGGGTGGACGGACGACGGGCGGAACCCCTGGCCACTAGAGTGGAGGCCAGGGGGATGCAACCCCAGGGCTTCATGGCAGGCTGGCCTTCAGTCGAACACTGAAGCGCCGGACGCCGTAGATAGCGGAGCAGGAGAGTGAGGGAGCGATGTTCGAGAGGTTCACCGACCGCGCGAGGCGTGTCGTTGTCCTGGCCCAAGAAGAGGCCCGGATGCTCAACCACAACTACATCGGCACCGAGCACATCCTGCTGGGTCTGATCCACGAAGGCGAGGGTGTCGCGGCGAAGTCCCTGGAGTCGCTGGGCATTTCGCTCGAGGGTGTGCGCAGTCAGGTCGAGGAGATCATCGGTCAGGGCCAGCAGGCCCCGTCCGGTCACATCCCCTTCACCCCGCGTGCCAAGAAGGTGCTGGAGCTGTCGCTGCGCGAGGCGCTGCAGCTCGGCCACAACTACATCGGCACCGAGCACATTCTGCTCGGCCTGATCCGCGAGGGTGAGGGCGTCGCGGCGCAGGTGCTGGTCAAGCTGGGCGCGGACCTCAACCGGGTGCGCCAGCAGGTCATCCAGCTGCTGTCCGGGTACCAGGGCAAGGAGCCGGTGGAGTCCGGCACCCGCGGTGAGGCGGGCACCCCGTCCACCTCGCTGGTGCTCGACCAGTTCGGCCGCAACCTGACCCAGGCCGCCCTCGAGGGCAAGTTGGACCCGGTCATCGGCCGCTCGAAGGAAATCGAGCGCGTCATGCAGGTGCTCAGCCGCCGTACCAAGAACAACCCGGTCCTGATCGGTGAGCCAGGCGTCGGCAAGACCGCCGTCGTGGAGGGCCTCGCCCAGGCCATCGTCAACGGCGAGGTGCCGGAGACGCTGAAGGACAAGCAGCTCTACACCCTCGACCTGGGATCCCTGGTCGCGGGCAGCCGCTACCGCGGTGATTTCGAGGAGCGCCTGAAGAAGGTGCTCAAGGAGATCAACACCCGCGGCGACATCATCCTGTTCATCGACGAGCTGCACACCCTGGTGGGTGCGGGCGCGGCCGAGGGCGCCATCGACGCGGCCTCCATCCTCAAGCCCAAGCTGGCCCGCGGTGAACTCCAGACCATCGGCGCGACCACCCTCGACGAGTACCGCAAGTACATCGAGAAGGACGCCGCGCTGGAGCGCCGCTTCCAGCCGGTGCAGGTGGGCGAGCCGACCGTCGAGCACACCATCAACATCCTCAAGGGTCTGCGCGACCGCTACGAGGCGCACCACCGGGTGTCCATCACCGACGGCGCGCTGGTGGCCGCGGCCACCCTGGCGGACCGCTACATCAATGACCGGTTCCTGCCGGACAAGGCCATCGACCTCATCGACGAGGCCGGTGCGCGCATGCGCATCCGCCGCATGACCGCGCCGCCGGACCTGCGCGAATTCGACGACAAGATCGCCGACGCCCGCCGCGAGAAGGAAAGCGCCATCGACGCGCAGGACTTCGAGAAGGCCGCGCGCCTGCGCGACAAGGAGAAGCAGCTCGTCGCCAAGCGCGGTGAGCGCGAGAAGCAGTGGCGCTCCGGCGATCTGGACGTCGTCGCCGAGGTCGACGACGAGCAGATCGCGGAGGTGCTGGCCAACTGGACCGGTATCCCGGTGTTCAAGCTCACCGAGGAGGAGACCACCCGTCTGCTCCGCATGGAGGACGAGCTGCACAAGCGGATCATCGGCCAGGAGGATGCGGTCAAGGCCGTCTCCAAGGCCATCCGCCGCACCCGCGCCGGTCTGAAGGATCCCAAGCGTCCCTCGGGCTCGTTCATCTTCGCCGGTCCGTCCGGTGTCGGTAAGACCGAGCTGTCCAAGGCGCTCGCCAACTTCCTGTTCGGCGACGACGACGCGCTCATCCAGATCGACATGGGCGAGTTCCACGACCGCTTCACCGCCTCGCGCCTGTTCGGTGCCCCTCCGGGCTACGTCGGGTACGAGGAGGGCGGCCAGCTCACCGAGAAGGTGCGCCGCAAGCCGTTCTCGGTCGTGCTCTTCGACGAGATCGAGAAGGCCCACCAGGAGATCTACAACACCCTGTTGCAGGTGCTCGAGGACGGCCGTCTCACCGACGGCCAGGGCCGCACGGTCGACTTCAAGAACACGGTGCTGATCTTCACCTCGAACCTCGGCACGCAGGACATCTCCAAGGCGGTCGGCCTCGGCTTCGCGCAGAGCAACTCCGAGGGCTCGAACTACGAGCGGATGAAGCTCAAGGTCAACGACGAGCTGAAGAAGCACTTCCGTCCCGAGTTCCTCAACCGCATCGACGACGTGATCGTCTTCCACCAGCTCACCCAGGATCAGATCATCGAGATGGTGGACCTGATGATCAGCCGCGTCGCCACGCAGCTGAAGAACAAGGACATGGCGATCGAGCTCAGCGACAAGGCCAAGAGCCTGCTCGCCAAGCGCGGTTTCGATCCGGTGCTCGGTGCGCGTCCGCTGCGTCGCACCATTCAGCGCGAGATCGAGGACCAGCTGTCGGAGAAGATCCTCTTCGGCGAGCTGGGCGCGGGCCAGACCGTGCAGGTCGACGTCGAGAACTGGGACGGCGAAGGCCAGGGCGAGGACGCCAAGTTCACCTTCACCGGCAAGATGAAGCTGACCAAGAAGGACTCCGCCGAGGAGAAGCCGGTCGTCGCCCTCGCGGGCGAGCCGTCGGCCGCT
>NZ_JASCXP010000224.1:0-12095 GCF_030010695.1 Nocardia sp. CC201C | reverse complement strand
GGCGCTGCCGTTCACCACGACGCCGCCCTCGAACACCATGCAGGACCGATCGCCCAGGGCCGCACCGGGAGTCGCGCCGACCTGCTTGTCCACCGTCACCGATTCGCCGGTGAGCCCGGACTCGTCGATCTCCAGCCCGTCGGTCTCCAGCAGCCGCGCGTCGGCGGGCACCACATCGCCCGAGCGCAGCGCGATCACGTCGCCGGGCCGCAATTCGTCGGCGGGAGTGCTGGTTTCACCGTCCTCGGTGACGAGGCGGGCGAGCAGGCGTTCACCGACCAGCAGCCGGTGCAGGGACTGTCCGGCGCGGCGGCGCTGCAACGCCGACACCACGGCATTGAGGCCGAGCACCGACCCCACCAGCACCGCGTCGGTGGGCGAGCCCAGCAGGGCGGAGGCGACCGCGCCCACGGCGAGCAGCGGGGTGAGCGGATCCGCGAGTTCCCGGCGCACCTGCTGCGCCAGATCGGCGACGGTCTCCGTGGGACGCGCCAGCCAGCGCGCCGCCTTCAGTGCCTCGGTGGTGACGGCTCCGTGTCGCGACTGTCGGGGTTCGGGTGCGGGCAGCCGGGCCAGCACCTCATCGGGTTCCAGCGCATGCCAGGGCACCAGCGGTACCGGCGTGATCTGGTCGGTGCGCCCGGCGCGGCGGCCCGAGAACAGTCCGGTGGCGAAGCCGAGCAGGGCCGCCGACGAAATCGGTGCGGTGGCGGCCACCGGGCGCGTCCGGGTGGGGCCGGAGGCGAGCAGCAGGCCGCTGAGGGTGGAGGCCGACAGGGTCAGCACACGCCCACGTTCGCTGGCGGCGCGCGCGGGTCCGGCCGCGGCGATGATCCGCCGCGCACACGCCAGATTCGGGCACACCACTCCGGCCTGCCAGGGCACCCGCGACCGGGTGCCGTTCCCGTGCGCCAGCCCGATCCCGAGATCCGCCGCGGCCAACGCCTTGTGCGCGTTGCCGCTCAGCATGGCGACCACGTGACCCTGCCGCTGCAACCGCCGCACCAGGGCGGTGGTCGAGCCGCCCGCGGTCACGAATTCGTCGGCGCTGCGCCGCAATTCGGCCGTCGACTCGTCGCCGATGAGCACCACCCGCAATCCGGCCTTGCGCGCGGCGGCCAGCAGTCCGATCGCCTCGGGATGCAGTTCCCAGCCGACCAGCACCCGGCCCGCGACGTTGTCCCCGTCGCGCAACTCGTACCAGACCGGTTCGCCCTCATCGGTGTCCGCGTGCTTCCCGATCGGCCCCGCGTCGGGATCTTCGCCCGGCGCCTCCTGCTCCGGCACGAGGGTGAGCTGTTCGCGATGGCGCGAGCGCGGCGGGGGAATGGGGAGGTCGGGGCCGTCGCGCCAGAGCAGCCGCTGCGCGGCGCTCCAGACATGCTCGGTGGACCAGTCGGGGTTGTCGGTGTCGGCCGACAGCACGACCGGTCGGTCACCGCGCACCGCATGGCGGTCCACCACCAGGGCGGAGGCTCGGTCGAGCCGCCGCCAGAGTAGCGGGTCGATGGTCAGCACGCCCTGCACCGCCATGACCGTGGCCAGGGTGCCCGCGAAGGTCTCGCGGCTGGCCCGCGCCGCCTTGGGCACGCCCGCGGCGAGCGCGTCCGCCGCGTCCGACATGCCCCGGCTTCCGGCGAGGGAGGTGAAGGACACCAGGGCCGACCCCGTCGACACCTGCTCGGTGCAGCGCTCGACGGGACCGGGTGGCAGCGGCACCGGCCGGAGTTCGGGCGGCCGGTAGTGGTGGACGCCGGGTTGGTCCGGCCCGGCGATCAGATCGTCCCAGCGCTGCCACTGCGCGTACCGCGCGGCGGCTTCGACCAGCCGTACGGTGCGTTGCAGGCTGTCGGCGACGAGGCTGGCGAGGTGCCCGTCCAGCGCCTGCCCGAGCGCGCTGCCGGTGGTGAGCAGGGTGTCGGTGCGGTCGCGGCCGAGGTGTCGTTCCAGCAGCGCGCGTGCCGACGGCTGGCCGTCGGCGAGCGAGACGCCCGCGCGCAGCAGTTGCGCCGGGGTGGAGCCGGGCAGCGCCGAGCGCGCCACCGCCACCCCGATGCCGACGAGATCACCGGCCAACTGGACGGCCGCGGCCAGTACGGGTTCGCGTTCGGAGGTGTCGTCGACGACCTGGCTCCAGGCCGCGGTATCGGTTCCGGCGGCGCGTTCGGCGTCGACGAGGATCTCCTCCAGCCGCGCCGTGGTGAGCTTTTCCCGGTCCGCGGCGACCGTCACCCGCCCGAGCGCCTCGTTCACCCGGTGCCAGTGCACCCCGTCGGTGCGGTCGAGACGTTCGGACACCGCCTTCGCGACCCGGTCGGCCTGCTCGGAGTGCAGGCCCCGGACCTCGGCGTGAATCCGGTTGTCCCGGATGGCCACATGTCGTTGCCGCTGCCGTGGGCGCGGGTCGAACAGGGCCTCGAACTCCCGGGTGACGTCGTCGGTGAACTCGTTCACCGCGTCGGGCAGTATCGGTTCCAGCAGGTGGCGGGTCCCCCGGGCCGCCGCGGCGGCGGGACGGCCCACCAGGGTGACCGCGGCGGCGGCTCCGAGCATGGGAATCCGCAGCGGTGCGGTGGCGATCGAGCGCAGTCCGGGCATCAGCGTGCGGTCTCCGTCGTGGACGTGCGGGTGGTGGACTTGTCGGCGGTGGACTTGCCGGTGGTGGACTTGGCTGCCGTGGACTTGCCGGTCGTGGACTTGCCGGTCGTGGAACGCTTGCGTGTCGTCGGCGTCGTAGGCGGCTTCCGGCGCGCACCTTCCGCGCTGCCAGAGCCTTTCGCCCCGCGCTGGGACTTGTTCGCCGCGCGCTCGGACTTGCCTGCCGCGCGCTCGGACTTGCTCGCCGCGGCCGCGCTGTCGTCCGGGTGGTCGGAGGTGTCGTCCGCGTGCTCACGGCGCTGTGACCGATCCGAATCGTCGTGCCGCCGTGCGCGGTTGACCAGGTACACCGCGCCCGCGACGGCGCCCGCGCCTAGGGCGAGCGGCCATTCCACCAGTCCCACCACACCCGCGGCGGTCGCTCCGAGCGCGACCGCGGTCGGCGTGCTGACGCCTGATCTCGCGCCGGAGTACGCTCCCTGGACCGCACCGCGTGCCGCGCCGGTGGTGGCTCCCACCACCGCGCCGCCGACCGTGCCGACCGTGGCGGTCACCGCGGAGGTGGCCGCGGAGGCCGTGTTGTTCACTACCTTCGCCGTACCCGATGCAATTCCCATGACTGATCCCGAGGATGGTTGGTGACGATGTCATGGACGTAGCCCGGGAACGGGAAGGCAAACGTGCCCGCGGAAGATCAGGATTCGCGGCTCAGCCGGAACGGCCCACGGTCCCAACGCCATCCGTGCTTCAGCACCAGGGCGGCGAAATCCAGGAGTTCCATGCCGGTTTCCTCCCGGATCCGGCGTAGTTCCGCCCAGTCGACCGGTCCGTCGGCGAGCCGGTTGCGGAGAATGTTCTCGGTGCGTGCGTCGACCTGCCGCCGCATGAGGTCGGCGACCCCGGATTGACTGCCCGTCCACACCAGCCAACCCCAGCCGCGCGCGTGCGCGTACCCGCGCCCGGCCGCCGCCTTGGCCCGATTGGCGCGCACTGCCGCGTGCCCGAGCGGAATCACGTCGATGAGCACCACCCGCCCGTCGGCGAAGCGCACCGCCACACTCGGGTGGTGCACCCGCTGGGCTCCGTCGAGTTCGTATTCGACCGCGCCGGGATACTCCTGGAACTCCTCGACGCGTTCGCTCCCGTCCAGCAGGCGCAGCAGCCGCGCCTGCAAGCCGGTATCGAAGGTCACCTCGCGCCCGAGCTTCTCGGCGAACATGGTCCCGCGTCCGTCGTCGTCGAAGTCCAGGCGCCGCGCCGGGCCGTCGGGTAGCTCCTCGGGCGTGCCGTCGGCCCATTCCACGCGCCGCAGCCACGGATTCCAGATCCCGGCCGGCACCTCCTCGGGTTTGGCGGCGGGCAGCAGATGCCAGCGCCCCTTCTGCTGCCAGCCCGCGATGCGCTGAAAGACGAATCCGGCCAGCCGTTTCGAATCCTGGAGATCGTGCCCGGCCAGCCGCAGCTTCAGATACGCCCAGTCCTGTGCGGCGATATCGCTGTCGGTGGCATAGGTTTCGGCCAGCAGGGTGCGCACCAGCCGCTCGTCACCCAGGCCCACCGGATACCGTTCGGCGAAGACGGCCGTATCCGGATGTCCAGTGCCCTGCACCCGCCGCACCATCTGCCCGACGGCGCGGGTGTACAACTGCCGCGCCCGGTCCCGCGACACCCCGAGCCGTGCGCCCAACAGGGTCAGCGTTTCCGGGCTCTCCCCGTCGAGTCCCAGCCGGCAGGTGACGAGTTCCCGGTCGCGCGGCCGTTCCTCGGCCTGTTCGTCCACCATGACGGCGACGACCTCGTTGACGTCCTCGAGCCCGAAGGTCACGCTGTCCCGGCTGTCGAGCAGTCCGCTCGCACTCCTCACACTTCTCGTCACCGCGGCCCCACTGTCCGTGCTGTCGACACCTGTTCGCCAGTCTGTTCGACGAGATTAGCGTCGCGCACCGACAATCCGTGCCGACCGGGGACCGTGTCCGGTCATCCGTCCCGGATCAGCCGATGGCGGCGTTCATGATGGTGCCCGCACTGGTGGCGATGATGCCGCCGATCATGGCTCCGGCCACCATCTTCGGCGACGCCAGTCCGCCACCGGTCCATTTCTCCCAGGCGAACCGACCGCCCGCGTAGGTGATGCCCAGTACACCGGACAGCAGCACGAACCAGGTGAAGTACCGCACCAGCTTCATGAGTTTGTCCGCCGCGGGCGGCGTCTCGGGAGTCGGATTCCCGATCTGGGCGAGCACGGTGTCGGCCAGGGCGCTGATGATCGTCACCCTCCGAAGGTACCGCGAATCCGCCGCGAAGTGGCTGTGAATGTGCCCGAGATCTACTGTGCGCGACCGGCTTTCAGGGGGTGTCGCGATGTCCGGAATGTCGGATACGGCGTCGGCGACGAAAGCCCCGGCACGAGTGATCGTGCCGGGGCTCTCAGGGAGCGGATGACGGGATTCGAACCCGCGACCCTCACCTTGGCAAGGTGATGCGCTACCAGCTGCGCTACATCCGCATCTCGCTCACCGGGGCTTTCACCCTGCGGCGTGCGAGAGAGAACATTAGCCCACGGCCGGTCGAAACGCCAAAACGCTCGGATCGGAGCGCCCCCGGCGCGTGTGCGCCGCCCTCAGCGTGGCGTGGCGTCGTCGGGGAGTGGGATGATGGCGTTGATGACCGTGCGGTCCGCATCCGTGGTGGTCATGACCAGTTGCGGACTCCAGATCCGCCGGGAGTCGTCCGGCCGGAACTCGGTGACGATCACGATGTACTGACCGGCGAACGCACCCGGTGTGATCTGCACGCAATGCGTGGTCAGCGGTGGGATGGTGTCGATCCCGGCCTGGATGTCGGCCGCCGACGGCACCGCCGCATCGGCCGCCACGAGTTCCCGGGCCAGCGCCCCCGACCGCGCCACGTAGTAGGCGTGCTGCAACGCCAGAATCGCGTCCGGACCCGTCCGGGTGCCGCCCGGACCGTTGCCGCGCACCTGCCCACCCTTGGCCTCCGCCGGACATTCGGGTGTGGCCGCGCCGACCGGTGCGGTCGCGTCGTTCGGGGCCGCCGCCGGAGATTCGGGAGCCGCCGCCACGTCCGAAGCCGCCGATGTCGCGGGCACCGCGGTCGGCGCCGCCGCGGCGGGCGTCGGCTCACCCGATTTGGTGACCTGCACCAGCACCGCCGCCACCACCGCGCACACCGCCAGCACCCCGAGCAACGGCGCCGCCCACCGCTCCCGCGACTCCCACATCCGCTCCCGCAGCGACCACGGCTCCCGATCGGCCCCCACCCGCCGCCGCGTCCCCCCGGACGTCCGGTGCAGCCGAGCCAACGCCGCAGCCGCCTCCGCCCGCGATCGCGCGGCGACCTCCGCCCGCGAACCCGGCCCGTACGCCGACCGTGTGCCCGCCCGGTACGCTGACCGTGTCCCCTCGTCA
Organism: Nocardia sp. CC201C; assembly: GCF_030010695.1. NCBI lineage: Bacteria > Bacillati > Actinomycetota > Actinomycetes > Mycobacteriales > Nocardiaceae > Nocardia > Nocardia sp. CC201C. The sequence goes on along the minus strand of NZ_JASCXP010000224.1, from coordinate 6,069 downwards.
CAACTCGGCGGCGTGCCCGCGTCGTACCCTTGCGCGTCGGTTCTGTCGCCGCGGCGCGTGTCCGCGTCGTAGTCCGGCGGATCGCCCGCCGCGTACCGGCTTCCAGCGCCTGCGTCACGCGGCGGTGGAATGCCCGCGTCATGGTCCGGCCGAATGTCTGTGCCGTACATCGATCCAGCGGCCGTGTCGTCCGATCGAGCGCCCCGGTCGCGGTCGGATCGCACGGTGCTGTCGTGGTTCGATGGAGCGGTCCTGTCACGGTCCGATCGCGCGTGCACATCGTGGCCCGACCGTCGTTCCACACTGTGGTCCGGGCGCGCGGTGGAGCCGTGACCGGACCGCGGTGTCGCGCCGAAGGCGGACTGCGTGCCCGGCGTGTGGCGCACGGGTGACCCGGCGTCCTGGTCCGCCCGCGCGTCCTTCCGGAACGCCGCGGTCGAGTGCCCAACCGTCCGGGAGCCGGTGTCGGTACCCCGGTCGGCCGAATCCCGCTGTGCCCGTGCGGCACCGCCGGACCGCGCGTGCGCCACGGCGGGCGGTGCGGTCGGCGGCTCGGGCATCCAATGGGGATCCGACGATGGGAAGGGATGCGGCCGAGCGGCCCGATCCCGCCGCCACGCCGTGGATCCCGCCGCGCCGGACGAGTCCGAGCCGGACCGCCTGCCTCTCGACCGCGTGCCGGGGGTACCGCCGTCGTCGTAACCACCCTCGTCGTGCGTGCCCGCGTTCCCGTCGTGGCCACCGGGGTACGCGTAGTCGTCGGTACCGCCGGTGTATCCGGTTGGCCTATCGGCCGTCTCGCCGGTGGTGTCGCCCTCGGCTTCGGCCTGCGGCAGGCGGTCTCGGGACGCGGTGTCGGGCAGGCGGCGGCTCGCGGTGGCGGTGGACCTCTGCGTTCCCGTGGCCGGGTCGGGCCCACCGGCAGGGCGGTCGTCGGCGCTGTCGGCGTAGGCCGGGGCCGGGTCGAGGTCGTCGTCCTCTTCCAGCAGGCGGGCGTGCAGTCTCGCCATGCCCGCCAGGCGGTCGTCCCAGCCGGGCAGGTCGTCGTAGTCGCCGCTTTCGTCGTCGAAGTCGTATTCGTCGTCCAGACGGATGTAGCGGCCGGGTTCGGGTTCGCCGTCCGGTGCCGCGGCGTCGTCGAACCCGTCATCGTCGTATCCGCGTTGTGTGTGGTCGTATCCGCCCTGTGCGTCGGGGAATTCGGCGGCGCGGTCGTCACCTCGGCGGCTTCGCGCGGGCGCTCCGCGCTCGCGGCGGGCGCGGCGGTCGGGAGGCGGTGGCGCGCCGAGGCTTTCGCCGATCCAGTCGGCCCAGCTGCCGGAGTACCCGCCGTCGGTGGGGGAGGTATCGATGGTGCTCATGGGATGACCTGTGGTTGCGCGGGGGAGGCGAGGGGGAAGCCGCCGGAACCGGCGGGGTTCGTGGTCGGGGCGGTGGTGGGCGCCAAGAGCGGCGCGGGGCTGGTGCTCGGCGCCGTGGTCGTGTCGCTCGGACCGCCGAGCGGGAACTGTCCGTCGGGGGCGGTGGACGGCGCGCTCGTGGTGCTGGGCGCGAAGTCGAAACCGCCGTCGGGCCGGTCGCTGCCGCCCTTGGGGGCGCTGCCGTAGTCGTGCACTCCGGCGAGGTCGTGGGCGAGCGCCGCGAACCACTGGCCCACGAATTGCGCCGGGCTGTCGCCGAAGTCGCTGCCCTGCGGATTGGAGTAGTCGTGCTTCTGCGCGGTCTGCCAGTACCGCACCCAGGTGTTGGCGTCGAACAGGTCCTTGTTGTCCTGCAGGTTCTCCACCACCGCCTCGAACGCCTCGGTGACCAGGTTGTCGATGGTGGTCGGCGGCACCAGCTGGGTGACCGCGCCGACCACCTTGGTACCCAGCACCGCCAGCCCCGCCAGCGGATTGGCCAGTCCGGCGGTGGCGATCTCGGCGATATTGCCCGGCGTCAGCACGGTGCGCACCACGGTCACCACGGTGTTGATGGCGATGGTCCCGAGCTTCAGCAGCGCCTGGAACGCGTCCGGGATGTTCACCTGATTGCGTGGATCGGACGCCTCGGCCAGCCGCTGGGAAATGGACTTCTGCGGGGAGATCCGCAGATTGCTCAGCGAAGTGCCCGAAATATCGTTGTTGACCACATCGGTCACGGTCTTGATGGAGGTGAACGCCAGCGCCTGCCCGATGGACATGAGCGACCCGATCGGATCACCGCCCGAAAGCTTCACCTGGCCTGCGATATTGGCGACCACCTTCAGCAGCGCCGCGTCCTCGGGCACATCGCAGGCGAGATCACCGGCGGTGCAGAAGCTCGCCACTCGTCCGGTGAGTGCGCCGAAATTGGCCGCCACATCCCGTTCCGGCCCGATCCCGCCGCCGTAGGCCACCTGCGCGGGCTGCGCGGTGATCCGCGACAGGGCCTCCCCGCCGGTGCCGGGCACCGCGTCGGGCGTCACCTTGCCCGGCGATCCGGGGAACAGCGGCGCACCCGGATTGCGGGTGGGGTCGCCGAACAGCGCCACCGCCGCCACCTTGTCCGCCGGGATCGCGCCCCGCCCCGCGCCCACCTCCTGGGCGAACAGCGAGGCCACATGCGCCCCTTGGGAATACCCGGTGACGGCGATGCGGGTGTGCTCGCAGCGGTCGAGTACCGAGCGCGCCATCGATTTCAGGGTGCCGAGCCCGCCGCTCACCGATCGCGCGTACGGCGTCTCGTTGGCCGAGGTGGCGCCGCCGAACGACGAGTCGTAGGGCACGTACGCACGGGCGACGAGACCGTCGTCGGGCGCGGCGGCCAGCATGGGCCGGAAGACGGTGGACAGCATGCCGGTATCGGTGGTCACCGCGGCGTCGGGAGACGACTGCCCGGTGCCCTGGATGCCGAGCGCGAACAGCGCCGGGCAGGTCTCGATGGGTGGTTGTTGGTCCGTCGGGGCGGCGGACGCGCCGCCGATCCCCACCGCCGCGATGACGCTGACGGCGGTCGCGAGGACAGCCGAGTGTCGAATTCTTGCCCAGGACAGCAATGTTCGATCCTCCTCGTATTCGGCGGTGGGTGCCGCACCGGTGTTCAGCCGGTGTCGCGGTGTCCGGTCTGCTGCGCCTCGGGCGCGGTGAGAGCTATTCCCGCCGCGCGCGCGGCCAGGAAGAGCTGTTCGGCGAGATGCCGAACCGGTTGCGGGGGAGTGCGTGTCGCGTCGCCCTCGTCCACCGGATTGCGCACGGCGGCCGGATCCCAGACCGGCATGCGGTGCGGTTCGAGTTCGCGCCACGGCTCGATCCAGTTCAGCCGCCACGCCCGCGCGCCCATATCGACCGCGCGCGCCTCCACCACCTGCCGTCGGCGTGCCACCGACTCCGGCAGCGGGCGAGCGGAATCGGCCACCGTGACCACTCCGACGAGGCGGCTGCCCGCCGGTGTCGCCTCGTTCTGGTGCGAGAGCAGCGCGTATTCGAGAGCGTTGACACCGCTCATGTGGGTGCGCGCGACGAGCACCACCAGCGGCGAATCCATATCGTGCAGCAGCCCGATGCGGCCCGGCCAGCGCCGCCCCGCATCACCGGCCCAGCTCATACTGGCGGCCAGGCTGGTCACCCCGGCGCCGCCGTGCACGCCGACCAGCCACACCAGCGGGGGACGTCCCGGCGGGACCGGCACCGCGCGGTGCCACATGGGTACGGGCGGCCAGTCGTTCACCGCAGCACCCCCAGCAGTCGCAGATACGCGTCGCGCGTCGGGGCCGCCAGCCGGTGCCACGAGATCACGTCGCCCGCGGCCAGATGACCGTCGAACGGCACGGTCACCACTTCCCGCACCCACTTGCCGAGATAGGTGCGCACATGGTCGATGGACGCTTTTCCCGCGCCCTGCACCTGTTCGGTCAGCACGATCACCGCGTCGCCGATGAGGAATTCGCTGTACTGCTCGTCGAGCCAGCGCAGCGCCGGTCGCAGCCGGTTGACCGCGTCGGGCCGGGCGGCGACGGTGATCACCAGCCCCACCCGGGGGTCGGAGAGCAGCGGTGCGGCCAGGCGGCTGGTGACCGGCGCGCCCGCGTCCAGCACCGCGAGCAGCCCGGCCGTCTCGAGGTGGCGTGTCACCGACACCAGGGTTTCCCGGCGCGGCAGCGGGTCCGGGCCGCGCGGCAGCACCCGCACTCCGGTGGCGGTGTGGCCGGTGCAGGCGAGCACGGTGGAGGCGAGTTCGGGGTGCGGGGTGTTCAGCCAATCCTGCAGGGTGCTCACGGGGGTGGCGGCGTCACAGCCACGCAGTCCCACATCACCGCCGCCGAGGGTGGCGTCGACCACAATCGGCCACACCTGTCCGTCGCTCTCGGCCACCGCGGCGGCGGCCAGACCGAGCGCGGTGGTGGACGCGCCGGAGGAGCCCGTCGTGCCGAGCACCAGCACCGAGGGCAGGGCGGCGCGCACCAGGCGACCCTGCCCGCCGCGCAGTGGAACCGGGTCGGTCGGCGCGCCGGGCGTCGCCGTGACCGACAGCTCCACCGCCTCGGAGGTCATGGGGCACTACCCTTCCGCGGCGACGATCGCGGTGATGAGCATTCGTCCGTCACGGTGCGCGGTGGTGACGATCTGCTGCCAGGACGCCTGCTCACCATCGGGATGCCGCTCGTCCACGCCGACCAGCCAGCGCCCGGCGGGCAGCGGGGAGACGGTGACGCAGTGCCGGGTGCCGGCCGGGACCGCGGCGATGGCCTCGCGGGTGGCGCTCTCCGGGGCCACCCGGGCGTCCGGGGCGAGCAGGGCGCGCACGGCGGCCGGGTCGCGCTGTACGTACCAGGCGTATTCGAGACGCAGGATGACACCGGGCGCGGTGGTGGCATCGCCCGCACCCGCGCCCACCACCCGCTCGGGGGTGACCGACGGCTGGCACCAGGTGTCGGTGGCGTCGGCGGCCGGTGCCGCCGCGGGCGGTTCCGGGGGTGTGGACGGCGGTGCGGCCGTAGGCGTTTCGTCGCCGGTGAACAGCCAGGCTCCGGCCGTGACCACGGCGACCAGGGCCAGCGCCGCGGCCGCCAGGGCCGAGCGCATGATCATCCGCTGTCGGCGGCGGGTGGCGAGGCTGCGCCGCCGCGCCTCCTCGACGAGCGGGGCCATCGGGTCCTCGGCCCGCAGATCCGACGACAGATCCTCGCCGTCGTAGTCGTCCGGGTCCGGTGCGCGGCGCACGCCGCCGCGGACACCGTCATCGGTCTCGAGCCACCGGGACCACGGGGCCGCTTCCGGACTCGCCGGGTGATCCGCTCCCGCGTTCTCCGGGGACAGGGCGGGCATCGTCGCCCGCGGCATCGAGGGGTCGCGCCGCTCGGACACCGACATCACTCCAATCGGTCGTCGTCACTCAGCGCGGCGCGTGGAAGGCCGACACCACACCATTGATGACATCGGCGGCGGGCCCGAGCTCCGGAGCCAGCGGCGGCATGGCCGCCACCGCATCCCGCAACCCACCGACCACCGCCGCGCCCACCGGCCCGGACTCCTCCACCGCCGCGGCCGTTTCCACCACCTGTGCGGTCACCTGCGCGACGGGCTCCGCGTACTGGGGAGCCGCGACCGGCGCGGGCTCCCACACGGGAGCTGGCTCCGCGATCGGAGCGGGGGCGGGCTCCGCGATCGGAGCGGGCGCCGGTGCGGGTAGGGCAGCGGGGGTGATGCCGGGGATGACCGGCGCGGTGATCGTCGCGACGCCGGGGATGTCGATGAGCGGGGCAGGTGCGGGCTGTGCGCCCGGTGCGGCGGCGGGTGCGGCCGCGGGGATGATGCCGGGGATGACCGGCGCGGTGATTGTCCCGACGCCGGGGATGTCGATGAGCGGGGCGGCGTCCGTGCCCGGCGCCGGTGCGGCGGCGGGTGTGACGCCAGGAATGACCGGTGCGGCGACGGTCAGCACGCCGGGGATGTGGATGAGGGGTGCCGGGGTGGGGGCCGCGACCTGGGTCGCCACCGGCTGGTCGATGGGCAGCGGGGGCTGTGGTTTGGTCGAGTCGCCGCCGCTCAGGGCACCACCCGCGAGTGCCGCCAGCGCACCGCCGCCGACCACCAGGGGGACGCTCACCAT
>NZ_JASCXP010000223.1:0-12106 GCF_030010695.1 Nocardia sp. CC201C | reverse complement strand
GGGCGAGGCCAGACGTTCTGCACCTCGGTGGGGTTCTCGTCGAATGGGGATACGGCGGGCGGAATGCCGCTGCCGGATGGTCGGTCGCTGTTCATGGTCGGATAGCCCCTCCCCGGGAACGAATGGACGCGGTGTGTCGCGGATCGAAGATGCGGCTGGCGCGCGCGTAGCAGGCGACACATGCTGTCGCCCGGCGCGCCGGTGATACGGCTGTGCGGATTCCCTCCCCTGATCCGGATGCCGTTCGGAGTCAAACCGCCTTGCGCACCGGTGTATTCATTCCTGTAATGCCGCGACGAGCCTAGCGCCCGTGACGAGAACGACGCCACCCATATCGAAAGCCGGGCTTGCCGCGCGGATTTGACCCGAAGTCGACTCGAGGTTTTAGCGTCGTCGGCAGTTGCTCGTGGACAGAAGGAGAGGGTCGTGATTCTCGTTACGGGAGCCACCGGAGGTATCGGCGGCGCATTGCTGTCGGAATTGCGCAAGGGAGCGGAGCCGGTGCGCTGTCTCACGCGCGACCTCGCCCGGAGCGCGTTCCCGGCAGGCGTCGAGGTGGTGGAAGGCGATCTCGCCGAACCGGTTTCGCTGAAACCTGCACTGGAGGGCGTGCGGGCCATGCTCTACCTGTCGCGGTTCGGGCCGGATCGGGAGATTCTCGAGGCGGCGCGCACGGCGGGCGTGCGGCAGGTGGTGCTGGTGTCGTCGATCACGGTGCTCACCCATCCGTGGCTGGGACCGGCGGCCGAGAACGCGGCCGTGGAGCGAATGGTCGAGGACAGCGGGATGGAGTGGACCGTGCTGCGCCCCACCCAGTTCGCGTCCAACACCCTCATGTGGGCGGACGCCATTCGCGCCGGACGGCCGATCGAGGTGCCGTTCGCCGATATCGCGCTGCCCACCATCCATCCCGCCGATATCGCGGCGGTGGCGCGGCTCGCGCTCACCGATCCCGCACACCGGGGGCAGGCTTATGCGCTGACCGGTCCGGCCCGGATATCGCCGCGTGAGCAGGTGGCGGCGATCGCAGCGGAGCTCGGCCGGGAGATCGAAGTCGTCGAGATCAGCCGGGAGCGGGCGCGGGCGCGCATGGTGGACGTGTTCGGCGCGGACGCGGCGGATGCGGTGCTGGATGTGACCGGCGGGGACGTCAATGACGAACTGCTGCGGGTGCGCGATACGGTCGAGCGGCTCACCGGGAGCGCCGGGCGGACCTATCGCCAGTGGGTCGAGGAGAACGCCGAGGCCTTTCGCTGATCTCGTGCAGAAAAAAGCCGTGCCGAGCTCGAAAGCCCGGCACGGCAAGCGAACTGCCGGATCAGTGGTCGTGGCCGCCGACGACGCCGCTGAGCTCGTTCGGGGTGCCGTCCAGGGTCACCGAGGCCGCGGTGGTGCCCGCGGTCAGGTCGATGCGGTGGATCTGCTTGGTGGCCGGCTCGCTCACGTAGACGTCGTCATCACGGACGAAGATGGCCGGGCGGGGCTGCTGCCACTCCAGGGGCTCCTCCCACGGGGCGATCACGTCGAAGCTGCGGGTCACCTTCGCGGCGACCGGGTCGATGACGTGGATCTTGCCGTCGGTGCCGAGGACCAGGGCCTCGCCCTGCGGGCCGCGGGCCAGCGAGCGGAAGGTGTAGCTGGTGCCGAGCGGGACGAGCTTCAGGCTGGCGTCGCGGGTGTCGATGAGTGAGATCTGCTGCGGGCGTTCGAGTTCGGCGTCCTTGTCCTGCTTGTAGTCGCCGAGGGCGATCGGGGAGGCGGCGGAGCCCGCCTGGTTTCCGATGCGGCCGTACGGGGTGGGGCTGGTGACCTTGGTGATGACGCCGTCGCGGTAGATCAGGACGCCGGTCTGGCAGCCGATGACCACGGCCTCGCCCGCGGTGGTGGATTCGCCGTGCACGCCGGGGCAGTCCTCGTTGCGGGCGATCTCCTTGCGGTCGGCGTCGAGAACCACGATGCCGGTGCGCTTTTCCTCGGTGCCGAGGGTGGTGACCAGTTCGCCGTTGGACAGTTCGATGGCGACGCCGTGGTGGGGCGCGGCGGAGGTGTAGTTCGTGGTGTCGGGCTTGCCGTGTTCCAGGTCGTGCGGGTCGAAGATGGTGACCTCGCCGGTGCCGTCGGTGAACAGCACGGTGCGGTCGGCGTGGCGGACCACGTGACCGGGCTTCGCGCCGGGGAAGGTGATGTCGGTGAGCTCGGCGTGCACGGCGTCGAGGACCTGGAAGCCCTCCTTGGTCGACACCATGACGTGGGTGTCGTCGCCCGCCGGGTTGACGCGGTTGAAGCCATCCAGCCGCACATCGCCGCCGACTTGCAGGGTTTCCCCGTCGAGCAGGTAGATGCCGCCGTCGTAGGTGACCGCGAGCGGGTTCGCGATCTCCGGGCGGGCGGCGGGCTCCGGCTCGTCGGCGCCACAGCCGCTCAGGGCCACTACCGAGGCCAGGAGGCCGGTCAGGGCTGCCGCTGACGCGGCTCTACTGCGGGTACGCATGGTTCGTGCTCCTCATCATGGTTGGTGCGCAACGTGTGTCGACGATCAGCGCGGGGTGAGGCCGGTGACGATGGCCTCGGTGTTGGCGCGCATCATGTCGAGGTAGGTGTCGGCTCCCCCGCCGGGCGGGGTGAGCGATTCGGTGTGCAGGGCGACGACATCGACCGCCACGCCCGCCTGTTCGGCCAGGACGCGGGCCAGCCGGTCCGGCTGGGAGGAATCGGCGAAGATGGTGCGGACGCCCGCCGCGCGGACGGCGGTGGCGAGCTCGGCCAGATCGGAGGCGCTCGGGGAGGCGAGTGCGGTACCGCTGGGGATGATCGCGCCGATCACCTCGAAACCGAAACGCTGTGCCAGATAACCGAAGACGTGATGGTTGGTGACCAGACGGCGGTGATCGAGCGGCAGCGAATCGAAGCGGGCCGTCATCCAGGCGTCCAGGGCCTCGATCTCGGCGCGGTAGCGGTCGACATTGGCGCGGATCAGCGCGGTGTCGACGCCGGGCAGCGCGAGCAGACGCGCACCGATCACGTCGACGGCGGTGCGGACGCGGGCCGGGTCGGTCCAGAAGTGCGGGTCGGGGCCGTCGCTGGTGCGGTAGTCGATCGGGTTCACCTGGTCGCCGACGGAAAGGGTTGGGACACCGGACTCTTCGGCGGCTTCGACGTGGCGCTCGACGCCCTCTTCCAGCCCGAGGCCATTGTGGATCAGCAGGGCGGCGTGGCTGATCCCGGCGGCCTGCTGGGCGGAGATGCCGAACTGGTGCGGGTCCGCACCGGGCGGCATGAGCACGGTGACCTTCGCCGCGTCGCCCACCAACTCCCGGGTGATGTCGCCGAGGATATTCGTGGTCACGACCACCTCCGGGCCGTCGGAGCCACCGGTGCCACAGGCGGGCAGCAGCAGGAGGGCCGCGCAGGCCAGCAGGGTGCTCAGCAGGGATCTCATCGGCCGGTCTCCACCATGTGGTCGGGGGTGATGTCGAGGGCGAAGGTGCGGGCACGACGCAGGTTGTCGCGGTAATCGATCTCGTGAATCGCCTGGGCGGCGGCATCGTTGACGTAGGCGCGATTGGTGTCGACCTCGATGACCGGTGGCGAGTCGGCCGCGATCGGCCCGGAGAGTAGTTGCGCCCGTGCGGTTTCCGCGCCGGTGCCGGGGTCGTAGGCGTGCAGCACGCCGTCACCGGTCAGACCGAGGATCGCGCTCCCGGCACCGGCGGTGTTGGCGGCCAGCACCGGCCCGGATTCGATGAGACGCCAGCTCCGGGCGGCGATGTCGAGCACCCAGATGCCGCGCTCCCCGGCGATCGCGGTGAGGGTGGTCGAACCCGCGCGATGGGTGAAGCGGGCGGCGCGCTCGGCGGCGGGCACCGGCCGCGGATAGGGGATCTCGGTGACCGTGAACCGGCCCGCGTCGGCCGCGACGAGCAGCGCGCCGTCCGCACACCCGAGGACGACTCCCCGGCGGGTGACGGCCGTACCGCTCGGCGCGGCGCATTGCCCGGCGAGTGGTGTGACCTGCGCGCCCTCGCGGGTGCGCACCTCCACACGTCCGGCGGCGGACACGGTGACGAGGTGCTCGGCGTACGGGATCGCGAGCCCGTCCACGCTGTCGCGTTCGGCGATGACACCGGACTCCAGTTCCGCGCGGTCCAGCAGCAGCGTGCTCGACGCGCCGATCAGCGCGGTGAGCGCCGTATCGCTGTGCACGGCAACCACTCCCCCGTGCGGCACCTCGCCGATATCCCGGACGGCCGCACGGTAGTAGTGCACGTGATCGCCGTGGTCGACGGTCCAGCCGCCCCCGTCCAGCACGCCGGTGGCGGCGGCGGTGAGCGGGAAACCGAAGCGGTCGTCGCCCGCGAGGCCGACGATTCCGGGCATCCGGTCGAATTCGGTGGTCTCCTCGGTGATCAGATCGATCACCCGCAGCTCACCGCCGGAGCCCGCGACCACCAGCCGCGACTGCACCGAGTCCGTTTCCTCGGCGCCCTCGATGTAGCCGTGCGGCACCTCGGCGGGCGGTTCCGGTTCCCCGGGTGCGGCGCACCCGACCAGCACCATCGACAGCGCCGCCAGCAGCACCAGGGCATTCGCACTCGGGGCGGGCAGCCGAATGGCGCGCGCCGACAACGCGATACGCAGCCGGGAGGCGGCGGCCGACAGGAAGAACAGCCCGACGGCAACGGCGGCGATGGTGGCTCCGGCCGCCGTCCCGGCATACCAGGACACCAGCAAACCGACGAAGGTGGCGATGCCGCCGAAGGCGACCGCCAAGGCCATGATCACCGGAATCCGATGCGACCAGTAGGTGGCCGCCGCCGGCGGCGCGATGAGCAGGCCGAAGACCAGCAGCGTGCCCACCACGTGGAAGGACGCCACGATGGCGAGGGTGAGCAGGCCGAGCAGTGCCGCCTGCGCCCAGCGCGGGCGCAGCCCGAGGGAGTGCGCCGTGCGCGGGTCGAAGGCCAGCGCTACGAACGCGCGATGCCCCAGCACCGCGATCACCAGCGAAAGTCCCAGCGCCACCGCGAGATACGCGAGGTCGATCTCGCGAATGGCCAGCACATCGCCGAACAGCAGCGCGGTCACGTCGACGGCGAAGGATTGCGACCGCGAGACGATGATCACGCCCACCGAGAGCATGCCCGCGAACAGCAGCCCGATGGCGGTGTCGGCCGCGAACCGGGTATTGCGGCCCAGCGCCGTCACCCCCGCCGCCATCGCCCCGGCGCTGAGCGCCGCGCCCAGTACCAGGTTGCCGCCCAGCAGGGTGGCGACGGCCACGCCGGGCAGCAAACCGTGGGCCATGGCCTCGCCCAGAAATGCCATGCCGCGCACCACAACCCAGGTACCGGCCAGCGCGCAGATGCCGGAGACGAGCAGTCCGCCCCACAGCGCTCTCTGCACGAAGGACACCTCGAACGGGGCGAACAGCCATTCCATGACACGGCACCTTATTATGGAAATGATTTTCAATACAAGTTAGGTGATGAAGTGAACGATCGCGACACCGCGGCGGTACGGCTGCGAGGGCTAACCGCCGGTTATCGATCCCGAGCGGTGCTGCACGAGATCACGGCCGATATCCCGGCCGGTCGGGTGACCGCGCTCGTGGGACCCAACGGATCGGGGAAATCCACCCTGCTCGGCGTCCTGGCCGGAGTGATCACCCCCTCGGCGGGCACCGTCGAACGCACCGGCAGCCGCCGACCCGCGCTCGTCGTCCAGCAGGGCAGCGTGCCCTCGACCCTCCCGATCACGGTGCGCGAGACCGTGGCCATGGGCCGCTGGGCACATCGCGGACCCTGGCGGCGGCTCACCCGCGACGACCGGCGCATCGTGGCGGACTGCCTGGAGCGGATGGGAATCGCCCACCTCGCCGCGCGGCGGCTCACCGACCTCTCGGGCGGTCAGCGCCAGCGCGCGCTGCTCGCCCGGGCACTGGCGCAGGAAGCGGATCTGCTGCTGCTCGACGAGCCTGCCGTCGGATTGGATATCGAAGCACAGCAACAGATCTCGCGCACGATCCGGGAAACCGCCGCGTCCGGGGTCACCGTCGTGCACGCCACGCACGACCGCGCCGAAGCGCTCGGTGCGGATCACTGCCTGCTGATGCGCGACGGCGGACTCGCCGACTCCGGAGCGCCGGAAACGGTGCTGGCGACGGCCCCGGCGGCCGAACCGACCGCTACCGCCCCCACGCCAGCTTGATCCGGGTGGTGGACAGGAAATCGTCGGTCAGCTCGCGCAGCGCCAGGAACTGACCCCCGGTCCCGTACTTCTGTCGCAGGCTGCCGAAGTCGAGGTACTCCGCCGCCGCCGCGATCTGATTCGATTCCGGAATCCGCGTCGGGAACAGGCGCGGCAGGCTGCGGTCCCGGCGCAGGTCGTCGAGTATGCGCTGATGTACGGCCGAGGAGCGGCGGTATTTGGTGACCACCACGCCCAACTCCTCGATGGGAGCGCCCCACCGCGCCGACAGCTGCCGGATTCGGGCCTGCACCGCCGGAATGCCGTAGGTGGACATGAAATCCGGAATGGTCGGGACGAGATAGCCGTCCGCGATGCGCAGGCCGTTCTGGGTGACCAGGCCCAGGCTCGGCGGGCAGTCGATCAGCACATAGTCGTAGTCGAACAGCACGCCGCTGAGCGAGTCGGCCAGTAGGGCGGTCGGATCCACCGCCCGGACGTGGGACAGATCGTCCTGGAGCGCAATGAGTTTCAGAGAGGATGGCAGCAGGTCCACCGAGGTGACGGTGCGCATGGCGGAAACGCGGGGCTGCACCAGCCCGGCCGCGTCGCGCGGGCGGTAGCCCTCCACCACATCGCCGAACACCGCCGCCAAGGTGTCCGCGCCTCGATCCAGTTCGGCCGCCCGGCGTTCGCCGACCATCATGGTGGTGAGATTGCGCTGCGGATCGAGGTCGATGAGCAGCACCCGCTTGCCGAACTCGGCGGACAGGATCTCCGCCAGGGCCGCCGTGGTGGTCGTCTTGCCCACCCCGCCCTTCAGATTGAAGGTGGCGACCACGTAGGGGCGGGTACGGCCCGGTACCGGGTTCTGCTCCCAGATGCGTTGCGGGCGTTCGAAGTGCAGGATACGGCCGCTCTTGTCGGGCCACGCCCAGTCGAAGCCGTCGGCTTCGGCGAATCCCACCGAGCGCGCACGCTCCCCGGACACCACCTCACCGCGCAACTCCACCAGTTCGAAACCCTTCATCCCATGACCGCCGCGACGATCCGGTTCAGCCTAGTAACCCGGGCCCCCGGCGGCCGGTTACGACACCGGCGGGTTGGAACATCATGCGCTCTATCGTGAGCCAGAACACGAATGAGGATGACCTCAGATCTGCCACAATGCCTCGGTGCGTTATTTCGAGGGTGTGAGCGGCCTGGTGCATTACCGGAGGTGGCCGATCGAAAACCCCAGGGCGGTAGTCGTTCTGCTGCATGGGCTCGGACAGCAGAGCGCCGACTACCACCGGTTCTGTCGCGCGGCCAATCGATCCGGTATCGACGTGTGGGGCATCGACCACATCGGACACGGCCTGAGCGAAGGCGACAGCGAGGCCATGCCGCCCATCGACGATCTCGCGGCCAATGCGGTGCGGCTCACCGCACTGGCGCGCACCGAACACCCCGAGCTACCGCTGATCATGGTCGGGCATTCCCTCGGAGCCGGTACCGCGCTCATCGCCATGCAGGACCGAGGTGCCGTGGTCGACTCGGTATCGGGCGTGGTGCTGCTGGGGTCGCCGGAACGAGCCGCGATCCTGGACGTGCCGGCCCCGCGGGTGCCCACGCTGGTGCTGCACGGCGCGGACGACCGGCGGGCTCCGATCGCACCGATCCGGCGGTGGTGCGCGCAGCGGCCGGGCACCCGGATGCGCGAATTCCTCGATGCCGGACACGATCTGCTGCACGAGCCGGGACACCGCGCGGTCACCGAGGCGATTCTGGAATTCGTCCAGGACGCGGTGCGCCGGACCTCGATGCCTGCCCGACGCGTGCCGGGGTTGCCCGCTGTCGCCGTGTGAAGGCAGCCGACCCCGGCCGCTGGCTCGTGCCTGTGCGGACTGCCGGTCTCAGCCGCGGAACCACATGGGCCGCAGGGTGGGACCGTTCTCCGGCAATTCGATGAGGTCGCCCTCGAGGACGAACCCGCAGCGCGCGTACAGGCGCGAGGAGCGTTCGGTGCTGGCCTCCAGGTAGGCGGGGACGCCCGCCTCGGAGGCCGCCTTCACCCGGTCGGTGACGATGGCGGCTCCCGCGCCCTTGCCGCGGTGCTGCGGCAGCGTCACGATCACCTGTAGATAGCGGTGCGGGAATTCGGTCGGGTGGCTCTGCTCCAACAGGCCCGACAGCGCCCGCAATCGCCGGAAGGGCGGCAGCGGAGCCTGTTCGTACAGCTCACGCATCTGCTCGGCTTCGCGCTGTACGCGCTCCCGGCCGGTGACGGTCTGCCACAGCGAGACCGCCCAGATCTCGTCCCCGGCCCCGGCGACCCACACCTCGTCCTCGCGCATGGTGCGCTCGATCATCTCCGGCGCGTACTGCGCGCGGAACTGCCGGGAGATCTCCGGATGCCCCGCCATGATCCAGCTGAACACCACTTCGTCGGCGGTCGCCTCGGCGAAGACCGCCGCCACCCTGTCGAGTTCGTCCAGGCCCGCGCGGCGGACCGTCGGCGTCGTAACCATCTCCGTCGTACCCATTTCTGTAACCTCCCGATCCGAACGGTGTCCTCGAGGGCCAAGGTATGGCGATGCCGACCGGGTTACGACAATTTCGTCACACTGGATGTCGTGATGAAACCAGAGACGCCGGAGTGTGCGGTGTGCGGCGAGACGATCACGCATCCGCCCCGCGGACGCCGCCGCCGGTACTGCTCACGGTCGTGTCAGGCGCGGGCCTACCGGGCCCGGTCGCGGCCCGTCGCGCCACCGCGCCGCACCCCGCCGCGACGGCTCACCACCGTCGCCGTGGTGCGCGCGGCCGTGGAACTCGCCGATCGGGAGGGCCTGGAGGGGCTGTCCATGCGCCGTCTCGCCACCGAACTGGGCGTGGCAACCGCCAGCCTGTACCGCCACTTCCCTGACCGCGACACCCTGCTCGCGGAGATGGCGGAATTGACGCTCGCCGAAACCCCGCCGCCCCCAGCCGATCTCACCGGCTGGCGGGACGGGCTCGGCTACGAGGCGCTCGGCGAATGGCAGCTCTACCGCCGCCACCCCTGGATGCTGCCGGTGCTCGCGCAGACCCGCCCACCGCTGGGGCCGGCCCTGCTCGATTCCCTGGAGCGCGCCTTCACCGCCCTGTACCGGCCGGGTATGACGCGGGAGAGCATGCTCACCGTCTATCTGTCGGTATCCGGCCTGGTGCAGGGGCTGGCGCTGCTGCTCACCTCCGAGCGCGCCCCACTCGGTCCGCAGACCACCGCCGAGGACGTGGTGGAGATGGTCACCCCCGAATCCCACCCGATGCTCGTGCGCTACTTCGAAACCGATGCCGGGGGCCTCGATCTGGACCTCGACCGGCTGCTCGGGGATTGCCTCGCGCTGCTCTTCGAGGGCATCGCCGCCCGGCACTACCCCACCGAGCACGCGCGCGGCGGAGCATGCAACCGCTAGGACGCCGCGGTCGAGTCCGCGACGCCCAGGTATCGGGATGGGACCTCGGCCACCAGCCAGACACCATTGCCGGTGACGAAGAACTCGTGGCCGTCGCGGTGCATATCCGCCGCCGCCACGGTGAGGACGGCCGGGCTGCCGTGCCGTGTGCCCACGGTGCGGGCGGTGGCCGGATCGGCGGACAGGTGCACGGCATGGCGGCGCATGGGGAGCAAGCCCTGCGACCGGATCAGTGGGAGGTTCGATCGGGCGGTGCCGTAGTACAGCCGCGCGGGCGGCGCGGCCGGGGCGTAGCCGAGATCCACCGGGACGGAGTGCCCTTGCCGCGCCCGGATCCGGGTGCCGCTCGCGTCGAATTCGAAGCGCCGCTTGCTGTTCTGCTCGACGACGAGGTCGAGCTGAGCGCGCGTGAAACCTTTGCCGTGCACGGCCGCCTGTCGTAGCAGCGCCGCGACGGGCACCCAGCCCGCCGCGTCCAGGTCCAAGCCGATGGCCTCGGGGCGATGCCGCAGCCAGTTCGACAGCCGCTTGGACACTTTCACGATGTCCCTGTCGTTCATGGTCCGATCACGGTCGCATACCGAGCGGCGCGGCACCAGGCAATAATGCCGCGCCGCCCCGAACTACCCGCCGGAACTCGGTGCCGGATCGTCGGGCAGCGACTGCACGGTGCAAACCGCGGCGATCGACACGGTGCGGGAAGCGTTGCCGCCCGAGGGTGGCGTGCCCGTGGGCTCGGTGCCGGGTGACGCCACTGTCGACCGCCTATCGTTCAGTCGTGCCTGATCCGAAAAGTCCCATGCGAGGCGTTGCGTTAACCGTCCGCAATTCGACAGCAACCCGAACCGTCGCGCCCGGGACGCCGGTCCGGACGGGGCGCAGTAACGTGGCAGCCATGACAGCTGTTGCAGATCGTTCGCTCGGACCGGAATTGGTACGCACCGTAAGCATCGGCGAGGCCGATGTCCTCGTCATCGGACTCACGAGTTCCGACGACGGACCCGCGATCGCCCCGGCGGACGCGTTCGGCGACGTACTCGATGCCGAGACGCGCGCGACTCTGCTGACCGCGCTCACCGCGGTCGGGGCCAAGGGCAAGGGCGAGGAACTGACCCGGGTGCCCGCGCCCGCCGGACTGGGCGTCGACAGTGTGCTGGCGGTCGGGCTCGGCGCGCTCGACAAGATCGACGCGGAACAGATCCGCAAGTCGGCCGGTGTCGCCGGGCGGGCGCTGAGCGGAGTCGGCACCGCCGTCACCACGCTGTCCGGACTGGACCTGGGCGCGGCGGCCGAGGGCTTCTACCTGGGCGCGTACACCTTCACGCCGTACAAGGGGAAGTCCGCGCCCAAGCCGGAGGAGACCCCGGTCAAGCGGGTCGAATTCCTGGTGCCCGATCCGGGATTCGGCGAGGAGGCGCTGTTCCGCGCCCAGGCCGTGGCCGAAGCCGTCGCCACCGCACGGGATTTCGTCAACACCCCGCCCAATGACCTGTTCCCCGCCGAATTCGCCGACCGCGCCGCGGAATTGGCCAAGGCCGCCGGACTCCAGGTGGAGATCCTCGACGAGCAGGCCCTCGCCGACGGCGGGTACGGCGGCATTCTCGGGGTCGGCAAGGGCTCCTCGCGGCCGCCGCGGCTGATCCGCATCACCTACGCGGGCGGCGACAAGAAGGTCGCGCTGGTCGGCAAGGGCATCACCTTCGACACCGGCGGCATCTCCATCAAGCCCGCGCAGAACATGGAGAACATGACCTCCGATATGGCGGGTGCGGCGGCGGTCATCGCCACCACCCTGCTCGCCGCGCGGCTGAGCCTGCCGGTCACCGTCACCGCGACCGTGCCCATGGCCGAGAACATGCCCTCGGCAACCGCTCAGCGACCGGGCGATGTGCTCACCCAGTACGGCGGCACCACCGTCGAGGTGATCAATACCGATGCCGAGGGTCGGCTCATCCTGGCCGACGCCATGGTGCGCGCCGGTGAGGACGAGCCGGACTACCTCATCGACGTCGCCACCCTCACCGGGGCGCAGATGGTGGCCCTGGGCACCCGCACCCCGGGTGTCATGGGCACCGAGGAGTTCCGGGACCGGGTGGCCCGGATCTCCCAGGCCGTCGGCGAGAACGGCTGGCCCATGCCGCTGCCCGCGGAACTGCGCGCCGACCTCAACTCCAAGATCGCGGATCTGGCCAATGTCACCAACCACCGCTGGGGCGGCATGCTCTCGGCCGGACTCTTCCTGAAGGAGTTCGTGGCGGACGGGTTGCAGTGGGCGCACGTCGATATCGCCGGACCGTCGTACAACACCGGCGGACCGTTCGGCTACACCCCGAAGGGTGGTACGGGCGTACCGGTCCGCACGCTCATCGCGACCATCGAGGACATCGCCGCGGAATAGCCGTACCCGCGCGGGGGGGGGGGCAAGCCCCCCCCCCCCCCGGCCAACCCCCCTGGGGCCGCCCCGTTAAGCGCGGGGAAAA
>NZ_JASCXP010000222.1:0-12229 GCF_030010695.1 Nocardia sp. CC201C | reverse complement strand
CTCAGCCATGTCCGCTGGCAATCTGAGAGCGAACTCAGTGCGTAGCGCAAACGCACTAGTGCGCGAAAGCCGTTCGGATGCAAGATTTGTCGTACGCCACCTGGCGATTCGGCGGCATCGCGGTGAACGCCGCTCTGCCTTGTTTGTCGGGTCTGTACGACGCGGCGCGGCATTGAGAGGAATTGAGCCCGGCGCATCCCGCGCCCAGCTACTCTCGGGACCGGCGTCACTTTGTTACGGAACCGAATCCGAGGAGCTGGCGAAAATGACCGTCTCGTCCGAATTGTCCAGCGCGGCATGGGCTGCGAGTTTGCCCGCATCGCTGCGCGGCAACTTGGTGTCGCTGGAGGAGGCGTACTTCCGACACGTCGACGCCGGGGACGCGGACTGCGCGATCCCGGCGACATCGACGCAGATCTTCCGCAGTCATGTGGAGCTGGCCATCCAGCGCGGACGCGGCACGGCCAATGTGAAGGTCCACCACCAGGAGGACGAGTCCTGCCTGGGGGCCGCCCTGCAACTGGTCACCGATGATATGCCGCTGCTGGTCGAGTCGGTCACCTCGTCGCTGAACCGCATGGGCATCAGCGTCAGCGAGGTCGTGCACCCCATCTTCGAGGTCACCCGCGACGCCGACGGCACCCTGGAGACCGCCGTCCCGCACGAGGTGGACGGCAACGGCGCGACCGGGCTGCGCGAGTCCTGGATGCACATCCAGCTGCACCCCTCCACCAGTCGAGAGCAGCTGGAGCGCATCGAATCGGCCATCCCGGACGTGCTCACCGACGTGCGCGATGTCATCGGCGATACCGAGGCCATGCGCGAGGCACAGGAACGCGTGGCCGACGAACTCGACGCCGCGGCTGCCGCGAGCAGGTCCCCGTTCTCCGCCACCGATCTGACCGACTGCGCGAATCTGCTGCGCTGGTTGGCCGACGGGCACTTCACCGTGCTCGGCTACGCGCGCTACGAGCGCACCACCGTGGACGGCACCACCAAGTCGGTGGTGCGCCCCGACACCAGCCTCGGGGTGCTGCGCCCCAATGTGGGCACCGATTTCCGCGTCCCCGACAACAGCGGTGACCAGCCGCTGCTGATGCTGACCCAGGGCTTGGTGCCGGCCACCGTGCATCGCGCCGTCTACCCCTACTTCGTGGGCGTCGCCGAATTCGACGAATCGGGCGTCGTCACCGGTGAGCACCTGTTCATCGGCGTCTTCACCGTCACCGCCATGCACGAGAACGTGCTCGACATCCCGGTCATCGAGCGCCGGGTGCGCCGGGTGATCGAGGCGAGCGGCTTCGACCTGGACTCCTTCTCCGGTCAGGAGATGCTGGAGGTCATCCAGTCGTTCCCACGCACCGAGCTGTTCTCCTCCGACGCCGAAACCCTGCGCCGTACCGCGAGCACGGTGCTGAATGTCGGTATGCGCCGCCAGGTTCGGCTGTTCCTGCGCCTGGACGGTTACGGCCGGTTCGTCGCCTGCATGGTGTACCTGCCGCGCGACCGCTACACCACCGCCGTGCGCCTGGAGATGCAGGACATCCTGGTGCGTGAACTCGGTGGCGCGTCCATCGACTACTCGGCGCGGGTCTCCGAAAGCGAACTCGCCAGCGTGTACTTCACGGTGCGCCTGCCAGACCAGGGCGGGGTCGCCGACACCTCCGAACCCAACCGGCTGCGGATCCAGCACCTGCTCGCCGAGGCCAGCCGCACCTGGGAGGACCACCTCAACGACGAGGTCGCCACCTCCGCCGTGCTCGATCCGGCGGTGGTGTCCACCTACGCCGAAGCCTTCCCGGAGAGCTACAAGGAGGATTTCGGCGCGGGCCGGGCGCTGGCGGATATCGTTCGCCTGCAACGGCTTCAAGACGGCGGGATCGACCAGCACCTGTATCGGCGCTCCGACTCCGAGCCGGGCTGCTGGCGTTTCAGCCTCTACATCGGCGGCGCGAGCATCTCGCTGAGCCAGGTGCTGCCGGTGCTGCAGAGCCTCGGGGTGGAGGTCGTGGACGAGCGGCCGTACCAGATCGAACTCGATCACGGCCCGGAGCGCTGGATCTACGATTTCGGCCTGTTGGCCCGGCCCGAGCTACTGCGCAGCGCACTGGACCGGAACATGGACGCCGAACTGGTGGAGTCGGCCGAGCGCATGCACCTGCTCGACGTGCAGGTCCGCGGCCTGCGCGAGCGGTTCATCGAAGCTTTCGAGGCGATGTGGTACGGGCGGGCGGAGGCCGACGGTCTCAATGAACTCGTGCTGCGCGCAGCACTGCCCTGGCGCTCGGTCTCCATCCTGCGCGCGTACGCGAAGTACCTGCAGCAGGCCGGTTTTCCCTACAGTCAGGCCAACATCACCCGCGTACTGTTGGCCTACCCGGATGTCTCGCAGCTGTTCGTGGACCTCTTCGCGGCCATCTTCGACCCGGATTCCGCCGACGCGGAGCAGGCCCGCGAGCTCGAGAGCGCGGTGCGCCGCCGCATCGACGATGTGGTGAGTCTGGATGCCGACCGCATTCTGCGCGCCATCCTGGGACTGATGCGGGCCACGCTGCGCACCAACTACTACATGACCGATGCCGAGGGGCGTCCGCGCGACTACCTGTCGTTCAAGGTGGAGCCGCAGGAGATCGCCGAACTGCCCAAGCCCCGGCCGCAATTCGAGATCTTCGTGTACTCGCCGCGAGTGGAGGGCGTGCATCTGCGTTTCGGCCCGGTGGCGCGCGGCGGCCTGCGCTGGTCGGACCGGCTCGAGGATTTCCGCACCGAGATCCTGGGCCTGGTGAAGGCGCAGGCGGTGAAGAACGCCGTGATCGTGCCGGTCGGCGCCAAGGGCGGGTTCGTGGTGAAGCAGCCTCCGGCCGCGACCACGGATCCGGTGGCGGACCGGCAGGCGCTGCAGGCCGAGGGCGTGGCCTGCTACCGCACCTTCATCTCCGGTCTGCTCGATGTCACCGACAATGTGGACCGCGCCAGCGGCGAGGTCATTCCGCCCGCGCGGGTGGTGCGCCGCGACGGCGACGACACCTACCTGGTGGTGGCCGCCGACAAGGGCACGGCGACCTTCTCCGATATCGCCAATGACGTTGCCCGCCAGTACGGTTTCTGGCTCGGCGACGCCTTCGCCTCCGGCGGCAGCGCGGGCTACGACCACAAGGCCATGGGCATCACCGCCAAGGGCGCGTGGGAGAGCGTCAAACGGCATTTCGCCGAGATGGATATCGATACCCAGACCCAGGATTTCACCGTGGTCGGCATCGGCGATATGAGCGGTGACGTATTCGGCAACGGCATGCTGCTGTCCGAGCACATCCGGTTGGTCGCCGCCTTCGACCACCGGCACATCTTCCTGGACCCCAACCCCGACGCGGCGACCTCCTACGCCGAGCGGCAGCGCATGTTCGCACTGCCGCGCTCGTCCTGGGCGGATTACGACCGCTCTCTGATCAGCGCGGGCGGCGGGGTGTGGGATCGCACCGTCAAATCAGTGCCGATCAGCGAGCAGGCCCGGCAGGCGCTGGGCCTGGACGAGGGCGTGACGGCCCTGTCGCCGCCGGAACTCATGCGCGCCATCCTGAAGTCCCCGGTGCAGCTGCTGTGGAACGGCGGCATCGGCACCTACATCAAGGCCAGCACCGAATCCAACGCCGAGGTGGGCGACAAGTCCAATGACGCGGTGCGGGTGAACGGCAACGAGCTGCGGGTGCGGGTGATCGGCGAGGGCGGCAACCTCGGCGTGACCGCGCACGGGCGCATCGAGTTCTGCCGCAACGGCGGCAAGATGAACACCGACGCGCTCGACAACTCCGCGGGTGTGGACTGCTCCGACCACGAGGTCAATATCAAGGTCCTGCTCGACGGCGTGGTGAGCAGCGGAGAACTCGCCGAATCCGAGCGCAATCCGCTGCTGGCCTCCATGACCGACGAGGTCGCGGCGCTGGTGCTGCGCGACAACGTCTCCCAGAACTATCTGATGGGCATGTCGCGGGCGGAGGCGTCGCGCATGCTGAATGTGCAGGTGCGCGTGATCCAGGATCTGGAGGAGCGGCGCGGGCTGGACCGCGATCTGGAGGCGCTCCCGTCGGACGCCGAGATCAAGCGGCGGCTGGAGGAGGGGACCGGGCTCACCTCGCCCGAGTTGTCGAATCTCATGGCGCACGTGAAGCTTTCGCTCAAGACCGACCTGCTCGGCAGCGATCTGCCCGATACCGCCTACTTCGCCGCCCGGCTGCCCGACTACTTCCCGACACCGCTGCGGGAGCGGTTCGGCCCGGCCATCAAGCGGCATCGGCTGCGCCGGGAGATCACCACCACCATGTTGGTGAACGAGGTGGTCGATCTGGGCGGCATCACGTACGCGTTCCGTTTGAACGAGGAGATCGGGGCGACGGCCTCCGACGCGGTGCGGGCCTTCACCGCCGCCACCCAGATCTTCGATCTGCACGCGGTCTGGGAGCGTATCCGGGCGGCGAGCGTCGCGACCTCGGTCAAGGACGCGCTGGAGTTGGAGACCAAGCGAACCCTCGACCGCGCCTCCCGGTGGCTGCTGAACAATCGGCCGCAGCCGATCGCCGTGGGTGCGGAGATCCATCGCTACGCCGCGTCGGTGCGGTCGCTCTCGCCGAAGGTGCCCGGCTGGCTGCGCGGCCATCACATCGACTCGCTCATGGCGCAGTCGCAGGTGTTGATCGGGCGCGGCGCTCCGGCCGAGCTGGCCAGTGAGGTGCTGGGGCTGCTCAACCTGTTCCCGCTGCTGGATGTGATCGATATCGCCGACATCACCGACCGGGGTGGTGACGAGGTGGGCGCGCTGTACTACGCGCTCAACGATCACCTCAAGATCGACTGGCTGTTGCAGGCGGTCAGCCACCTGGAACGCGGTGATCGCTGGCACGCGCTGGCCCGGCTGGCGCTGCGCGACGACATGTACGGTTCGCTGCGGTCGCTCACCCTGGATGTGCTCTCCGCCGGAGACCCCGAGGAGACGGCCGAGGAGAAGATTGCATACTGGGAGTCGAAAAACCAGTCTCGACTGGGTCGCGCGCGTGCGGCGCTGTCGGAGCTGTTCGAGTCCGGAACCCACGACCTCGCCACGCTGTCGGTCGCGGCGCGGCAGGTGCGCAGCATGGTGAGCGGGGTGGGAGCGCAATCGGAGGTACCGCGTTGACGAGTGTCGGTTCGCTGAACGGAGCGGGGAGGGTGGCGCTCGCGCAGCCGCCCCGCTTCCACACCAAGGTCGAGGTCCGCTGGTCTGATATGGATGTGTTCCAGCACATCAACCATGCCCGCATGGTGACGCTGCTGGAGGAGGCTCGGATCCCCTGGCTGTTCACCGATGACCGGCCGACCGCTCGTCTGGGTCGCGGCTGTGTGCTCGCCGATCTTCGGGTGCAGTACAAAGGCCAACTGCGGCACGAGGATTCGCCGCTGGACGTCTCCATGTGGGTGTCGCAGCTGCGCGCGGTGGACTTCACCGTCGCCTACGAGGTGCGCGCGGCCGGGGTCGCCCCGGACGCGCGTCCGGCGGTGGTCGCGTCCACCCAGCTCGCAGCCTTCGATATCGACACCCAGCGACTACGCCGTCTCACCGACGACGAACGCGACTATCTCGCGCAGTGGCTGGCGGAGTGATCGCGGGCCGAATGATGTCGAGCTGAACCGTGGCAGGTCAAGCGACACTTCATATTCCGGATCCGGCCGAGCGGGAGAACCTGGCCACCTTCGTCAACCACGCGGTCCGGCTGGACCCGGCGGTGGTGATCCGGCTGCGCCGCCGGGGCGTGAACTACGTATCCGCCTGGGCCGCCACGGGTTTCGAAACCCTGGCGGTCCGGACGGTGGTCGGGGCGCTGAGCGTGGAGGATGTCACCGTCGGCGGTGACACGGTGCTGTCGGGCCTGCACGGGCCCGATTCCGGCAAGCCCATCGACCTCGGCTACTCCATGGATTCCGCTTGGCGCTCGGCGCTGCCGCCCGCCGCCGGATTCGTGCACGTGGACGATGTGCCCGCCCGCATGCTGGTCGAGCTGGCCGAGCGCGGGGCGGCGGTGGCGCAGGAGCACGGCAGCGCCCACGGCCCGCCCGCCTCCCTGCTGGACCAGACCGTGCTCACCGTCTCGGGCGGTGGGGAAGAGGTGGAGGTCCCCATGCGGGTGGTCTTCGCTCTCACCGCTATGGACTTCATTCCACACGGCGGCGAGAAGACCGATTCGCGGCGCATCTCCGTGGACGAGATCGTGCGGGTCCGCGCGGCCCGCACCTGGCTGCGCCTCGACGCCCGCTACGGCTCCGTCGCCCGCCGCCGCGGGCCGGGTATGCCGCTGCTCCCGCAGTAGGCGACGGTCGCACAGCAGGCGGGGTCGCGGTGCCGTTCCGCTGGAGCCGCGGTGCTGATCGTCGTGCGGGTCGAGGTGAGTCGGCTCCGGCAGCGAGCCCGTCGGTGCGCCCTTGCGTCGCGGCGAGCGGTTCGGCAGCAGAGGGTTTCCCGGATACATGCGGCCCGACTCGGATCGCGGCCGGGTCACCCGGTCGGCCAGCCCCCGCCCGGGAAACGCCGGCGGGGCTTGCTCGTGCGGCGGGGGTTCCCGATCGGCGGGGCGCTCGTCGCGCGGTTCGGATCCGGTCGGCCGAGTTGCCGCGGCCGGTCTCGCTCGGTTCAGGAGACGCCGAGCAGGCGGAGAAACGCTGTGGTGGCGGCCGCGGACAGGATGACGACCAGCAGGGGTGCGCGTCGCCAGGCGAGCACGATGGCGACGAGAACGCCTGCCGGCAGGGCGATTCCGGCGTGACCGCCGCTGCCCGAGGGGATGAGCGTGGTGACAGCCAGGGCCGTGAGCAGGACGACCGAGGCGATCTCCAACAGGCGGATCACGCGTGGGGAGACATTGACGCGGCGGCGCAGCACCGGGCCCGCGAAGCGGAACGCGTAGGTGCCCACGGCCAGCGCCAGGGTGCCGATGAGGAGCGCCTTGGTCATGACGATGCGCCCTCGGCACCGGTTTCCGGCTCCGGTTCGTCACCCGCGCGGCGGGCCACCAGCACGACGGCCAGCAGCGCCAGCAGGATGGGCAGCCCCGCGCCCAGGAACGGGGTGGTCACCGCGGCCACGCCCGCGCCGATCAGGGCGGCGGTGCGGGTGAGCGTATCGTGGAACGCGGGCAGCACCAGTGAGATCAGGACGGCGGGGAAGACCGCGTCCAGACCGAAGGCATTGGGGTCGGGCACCACCGACCCGAGGACCGCACCGACGGCAGCCCCGAGCGGCCACGCGGTCAGCACCCCTAGGCCGCACAGCCAGTAGGCGGCGCGGCGGCGGTCGCGATCGGGCTGGGCCAGCGCCAGCGCCACCGACTCGTCGTTCATGACATGGGTGCCGACCAGGCGACGCCAGCCCGACCCCACCACATCGGGGACGGACAGGCCGTAGGGCAGATGTCGCGCATTGACGAGCAGCCCCGCGAGTACGGCGGCGATGAGGCTGCCGCCCGCGGTGATGATGCCGATGAAGACGAATTCGGCGCCGCCCGCCACGACCGCGATGCTGAGCAGCATCGGCAGCCAGGCGGGCAACCCGGAGGTGACGGCGGTCGCCCCGTAGGACACGCCGATCATGGCGATTGCCAGGCAGATCGCCGCGATACCGGTGAGCGCACCCCGATCCAGTGTTCGCCATATCGAACGCATGTTGTCTATAGTGAACGCATCGGATCGATTCGTCAAAGCGATGGACGAACATCACCCGGTACGCTGTGAACCCGATATGAGCCAGCACGACAGCCCCACTCCCGCCTCACCGCAGGAGGCGATCGCCGCCGCCCTGCGCCGCGAGCGCACCCGTGCCGGGTTGTCGCTCAGCGAGGTCGCCAAGCGCGCGGGCATCGCCAAATCCACACTGTCGCAACTGGAGTCGGGCTCCGGTAATCCGAGCATCGAAACCCTGTGGGCATTGTGCGTCGCCCTCGATGTGCCATTCTCCCAGCTACTCGATCCGCCGCGCCCGCAGGTCCAGGTGATTCGCGCGGGCGAGGGGCAGGCGCTGGCCTCGGCGCAGGCCGACTACCGCATCGCCCTGCTGTCGGCCGCCCCGCCCAATGCCCGCCGGGACATCTATCGCCTCACCGTGGAGCCGGGGCATCCGCGGGAATCCGATCCGCATACCCGCGGGGTCGTCGAGCATGTGGTGCTGTGCGCGGGCCGCGCCAAGGTCGGGCATGTCGACGCGCCCGTGGAACTGCATCCCGGCGATTACATCTGCTACCCCGGCGACCTGCCGCACATCTTCGAGGCGCTCGAATCCGGGACCTGGGGCCTGCTCATCAGCGAATTCAGCTGAGCGCGGTGGGGTCGGCGAGGGCTGGGACGGCGGGAATCGGCTAGGCCACGTCCTCGCCGAGATACTGCAACCACACCGGATCCAGTTCCGAGGATGCCGACAGCAGCCGCCAGTGCGGGCCCTTGGGCGCGACCATCGGGTGCCGCAGCGTCCAGCCCAGCTCGCTGAGCAGTTTGTCGGCCTTGCGGTGATTGCAGGGGGCGCAGGAGGCGACGCAGTTCTCCCAGGAATGCGCGCCGCCGCGGCTGCGCGGGATCACATGGTCGATGGTCTCGGCCTTGCCGCCGCAGTACGCGCAGCGATAGCGGTCGCGATGCATGAGCGCCGCGCGGGTCATCGGCACCCGGGCGCGATAGGGGACTCGCACATAGTTGCGAAGTCGGATGACGGAGGGGAGGGCGACCGCGGTGCCCGCGGAGTGCACGACCGGGCCCTCGGGGTTGTCGTGGACCGCATCGGCCTTGTCGCAGATCAGCAGCACGATGGCGCGGCGCGCGGAGAGGGCGGTGAGCGGCTCGTAGGTCGCGTTCAGCAGCAGGACGCGGCGCTTGGCCCAGCTCGGGACCGGTGGCAGGGAATCGGCGGAGCGATGCGCGTGATCGTGACGCGCACCCGGATACGAATGGTCGGACAGAACATGCAGCGAGGGAGCCCCCGACCCACGATTGTGGACGTCGGCGGGCTGGAGTTGTCGGTGTGTGCGCGCCTCGTGCCGCGCGCCGTGCCGCTGCTTCATGTGTGCAACCCCGAATTCGTATTCGCTGGAGTGTGTGGTAACTCGGCAGACTGCCACCAAGTTGACCATGCCCGGACGTGGAATGCACGGTGATTTCGCACATTGTCGGGCACATTCAGGTGAACGGGCCGTGATAATCCGGTTCCCCACCTCCCCGGAATCCCCGCCGCGCGCTCGACAGGCAGAATGGACGGCGTGAGTTCGGGTGAGCAGACTGCGACGTCCTTCTACCAGGCGGTCGGTGGGGCCGAGACGTTCCATCGGCTCGTCGCCGCGTTCTACCGGGAGGTGGCCGCGGACGAAGTGCTGCGTCCGCTGTATCCGGAGGAGGATCTGGGGCCGGCCGAGCGGCGGCTGCGCATGTTCCTCGAACAGTACTGGGGCGGGCCGCGCACCTACTCCGACGAGCGCGGGCATCCCCGGCTGCGGATGCGGCACATGCCGTTCAAGGTGGGCCCGCTGGAGCGGGACGCCTGGCTGCGGGCCATGCGGATCGCGGTGGCCGAGATCGAGCCGGAGGTGCTCGATGATCAGCACCGCAGACAGCTGCTCGACTACTTCGAGATGGCCGCGAATTCGCTCATGAACTCGCCGTTCTGAATTACTCGGCGCTTAAGCCCTTGGAGCCCTGAGTCTTTCCGGTGGGTTGCGCCGTCAACTGACCATTTGCTGAATCTCGTCAAGTGTGGGCGACACGCCAGCGCGAGTCGGTCCGCTTTGGCACACTACGGGCTGTGACAGACATTTCGGCGGTGTCGGGTCCCGGAGACGCCTCGGTCGACCCGTGGTGGCGATCGGCGGTGTTCTACCAGGTGTATCCGCGTTCCTTCGCGGATTCCAACGGTGACGGCGTGGGCGATCTGGGTGGATTGCGGGAGAAGCTCGGATATCTGGAGCTCCTCGGCGTCGACGCGCTGTGGATCTGCCCGGTCATGCGCTCGCCCATGGCCGACGGGGGGTACGACGTCTCCGATCCGCGCGATATCGACCCACTCTTCGGCGGACTGGACGCCCTGGACGCGGTGATCCACGAGGCGCACTTCCGGCAGATCCGCGTCACCATGGACCTGGTGCCCAATCACACCAGTGACCGGCATCCGTGGTTCCAGGCCGCGGTGGCGGCGGGGCCGGGCAGCCCCGAGCGCGACCGCTACCTCTTTCGTGACGGCCGTGGCCCGGACGGTGCTGTGCCGCCGAACAATTGGCCGAGCGTCTTCGGTGGTCCGGCCTGGACGCGGATCACCGAACCCGATGGCCGGCCGGGGCAGTGGTACCTGCACATCTTCGCGCCCGAACAGCCGGATCTGAACTGGGAGAACGAGGAGGTGGCCGCCGACTTCGAGCGGACCATGCGGTTCTGGCTGGACCGCGGCGTGGACGGGTTCCGCATCGATGTCGCCCACGGCATGGCCAAACCGGAGGGCCTGCCCGATATGGCGCATGTCGACACCCGCATGCTGGTACACGACGACAGCGATCCGCGCTTCAACAATCCGGGCGTGCACGAGATCCACCGTCGCCTGCGCAAGGTGATGGACGAGTACCCGGACGCGGTGGCCATCGGTGAGGTCTGGGTGGACGACAACACTCGTTTCGGGGAATACGTGCGCCCGGACGAGCTACATCTGGCCTTCAACTTCCGCTTGGCCGAGACACCCTTCGACGTGGCGAAGATCCACGCGGCCGTGGACAATTCGCTGGCCGCCGTGGCGGCGGTCGGTGCCACGCCCACCTGGACGCTGTCCAATCACGATATCGAGCGCGAGGTGACCCGCTACGGCGGCGGCGGGCTCGGACAGGCGCGGGCGCGGGCCATGATGATGCTCGAATTGGCGCTGCCGGGTTCGGTGTTCGTCTACAACGGGTCCGAGCTGGGACTGCCGAATGTGGACGATCTGCCGGATGCGGCGTTGCAGGACCCGGCGTGGGAGCGGTCCGGGCGCACCGTGCGGGGACGCGACGGGTGCCGGGTACCGCTGCCGTGGGAGGGCGCGTCGCCGAATTTCGGCTTCAGTACCGGGCGGCCCTGGCTGCCCATGCCCGCGAGCTGGGCCCGGCTGACGGTGGAGAACCAGCTGGAGCGGCTCGACTCCATGCTGTCGCTGTACCGGATGGCCATCGAATTGCGGGCCGGTCGACCGGAATTCGCCGGTACGGGACTCGAATGGTACGGCGCGCCGCCGGGATGCCTGGCCTTCCGGCGGGACGGGGGGCTGGTGTGCGTGCTCAACGGCACGGACGCCCCGATCACGCTGCCCGCCGGCGAGGTGCTGTTGGTGAGTGCGCCGATATCGGGTAGAGAACTTCCAGCAAATTCCACCGCGTGGCTGGTGTGAGGCGTTCTACGACGACACGTAGGTGAACACGCTCACCGCTCGTCGGCAGCGTCGGAAGCATCGTCTACCGTTGAGCCGTGAGCATTCTCCAGACAGTGCTGATCTTTGTCGGCATCCCGTTGGCGATCTATCTGGTGATCGCTGGTTTGTCGTATCTCGGCAAGCCGCTCCCCGGTAAGAAGCCGGAGCACTTCGAGCTCGGTGACACCTGGACCCAGGGCCCGGTGCTGTGGAGCGCGACCGACGAGGTGACCGGAGCGGGTCATCACGATACTGCCGAGTCGCATGGCAATCATGCGGCAATCGAATCCGCCGACGCGGACCTGATCGGAGGCCGGGCAAGTGGCAAGTTCTAAGTGGCCCGCGGTGAACGAGGCCGATCTCCCGCACGGCTACGCCGTCACCAGCAGCGGACGGGTATCCGGCGTGCACGAGGCCGGTGACGTCTTCAACGAGGTGCCGTTCAGCGACCACGAGCGGCTGCTCATGGACAATGCCCTCACCGACGCCACCCGTGCCACCAAGGTGCGGTTCAACGTCTACATCGGCGACCTCGGCGCGGATGCCGCCGCCGGCGTGGACGCGCTGTTCCCGACCACCCCGGAAGCCGCGCGTTCGGTGCTCATCGCCGTCGACCCCAACACCAAGTCCGTCGAGGTGCGGTCCGGCCGCGAGGTGGCGGAGCGCGCCAACGACCGCGTCTGCCAGCTCGGCGCCACCGCCGCCCTGAGCTCCTGCCTCCAGGGCGACCTCATCGACGGCCTGGTCTCCGCCATCCGGGTGATGGCCGCCGCCATCGGCCGCGTCTAGTTTCCACCGGCGCCG
>NZ_JASCXP010000221.1:0-12232 GCF_030010695.1 Nocardia sp. CC201C | reverse complement strand
GCGGCGGCGGTGCGCCACCGGCTGCGGGCCGCGGCGGTGCGTCGGCATGCCCGCTTCGACGCCGATGTGGCGATCCAGGCGAGCGGTGAGATCGATGCCCGCGCCAGGATTCTCGACTGTCTGCCGCCGCACGAGCTGCTGCGCTACCAGCTGGCGCTGATCGACCTCGCCACCCGCGCCATGGCCGCCGAGATCAGCGTGGCCGCCGACGCCGGGGCCATTCACACCGGGCTGCGGGCGGTGCTGCGCCGCTACGTCCCCGCGGAGCGGGCCCGGCGGCTCGCGCACGCCCTGGTGGTTCCGGAACGGGTCATCAGCGCGTCACCGCGGGCGTCGGCGGCGATCCCGGCCGGCCCCACCTGGTTGGAGCTGGGTCGAAAACCCCTCTCCCCCACCACGGTCGGTGACCGTGCCGCCGCCTTCGACCAGGTCATGACGACGCTCGAGCAGACCGAACGCTGGCCGAGTGCCGCGGTGCCGCGCTGGCTGCGCCACCGGCAGATCCAGCGGCTCGCCCACGAGGCCGCCGAACAGCTCGAACGCCGGGAGCGCGCCAAGAAGGCGATCCTGTTGCTGGGCGGGGAGATTCGGCGCGTGCACCTGGAGATCGGCCGCCGCCTCACCGCGCGCGGCACACTGGCCGAACCGGCGGAGGTGGAATTGCTGCGGGTGCGGGAACTGCGTCCCGCGCTCGTCGACGGCGCACCGCCCGCCCCGGCCACGCTCGCGCACCGTCGCCGCTGGCTGGCCCGCCAGGAACAGCGCGATCCGCTGCCGCAGCACTTCCGCGGCGTTCCCGGCCCCACCGCGACCGCGGTGCCGACCGGACGGCGACTCACCGGTTGGGCGGCGGGCAGCGGCCGATTCCGCGGCACCGCACGGCATCTCGACGCACCCGAGCAGTCGATCGGCACCGACGAGGTGCTGGTGGCGGTGACCACCGACCCGTCCTGGGCGCCGCTGCTCATGCGCTGCGGCGCGATGGTCATCGAACAGGGCGGCCCGCTCTCGCACGCGGCGATCCTGGCCCGCGAGTTCGGTGTACCCGCCGTCTTCAACCTGCCCGGTGCGGCGCGCGCCCTCGACGGCCGCCCGGTGGAGGTCGACGGCGACACCGGCATCGTGACCCTGCTCGACGAAGGACCCCCCGATGCGCACCCACGCTGACGACCGCCGCCGCGCCGAACTGTTCGGCGGCACCGGCTCCCACATCTTCGTCCCCGCCATCATGGGTGTGGGACTGCTGTTCTGGCTCGCCAGTGAACTCCGCGAACTCGTGCGCACCAGCGGCGATGCCTCGCGGGCCAAGCGCGCGGGCATCGACGGGCACGCCGTCGCCCGCTTCACCATGGGCCCCGGCACCCCGGATTCGGCCGCGCGCCGCGGTCTGCGCCCGCGTCCGGTGTATCTGCTGATCGCGATCACGCTGCTGGGCGGGGCGCTGTACGTGACCATCGGTTCGATCGCCAACTTCTTCCAGCAGCCCGGGTGGGTGGCCGATATCGCCTGGCTGCTGATCGTCTCGCTCGCGGTGGCGGGCGCGGCGGTGTACTACGGCGTGATCGCGGCGATCGTCTTCGCCCGCTATCCGCGCCCGCCCGCCCGGTGGAGCCGGGCACTCACCAATTCGCTGCTGACCACCCGGCCGGTGGACGGTGACGAGTGGCTGGGGCGCCCCGGCTGGCGTCTCGGCGCGGGCTTTATGGCCGCCACGGCCGCGGCGGCGCTGCTCTCGCTCATCCTCGGCGCGTCCCCGTACGTGGTCGAGGGATTCGACGCCTACGTCGAGAACTGGTTCGCTGGACTGTCGATCCCGTTCTGGACCGACTTCACCGATCGGGCCTTCGCCACCCCGACGGTCCTGGTGTATGTCGTCCTGGTCGGCTTGGCGGCCATGCGCTGCCGCGCCCTGGCGGTGGCCTACGCCGCCGCGACCGGTTTCGGTCTGCTCGCCAGCGTGACCTTGCGCGTCCTCGTCGACCGGCCGCGCCCGCTGGACGGACCGATGGCCGGAGCACTGGATTCGTATCCCTCTGGGCATGTGATCCAGGCGGTGATCGTGGCCGGACTGGTGCCGCTCGCGGTGGCGACGCTGCTCGATCGGCGCGGCGTCGTCACACCGCTCACGCTGATCTTCGGCACGGTCGCCGTCGGCGCGGCGGTGAGCCGGGTCGCCGACGGCTGGCATTGGCCCACCGATGTGCTGGGCGGCGCGGCCGTCGGTCTGGCGCTGGTGTTCGGGGCGCGCTGGCTGATCGCCATGCCGCGCGCCCACGTGGCCTGCCGGGGCTGTCCGTGGTCGCCGGTGCAGCATCGGCACCCACCGCGCGGAGTCGTTCACCTGACCATGCCCGCCGCCTCGGTGGTCCGCATGCTCGCGCACGTCTCGGCCGCGGCCGTGGCGGTGACGCTGGCCGTGCTCACCGTGACCGTCGGCATACCGGCCAGCGAGGAGGGTTTCGTCTTCGGCTCGGCCGTCGAGAAGCCCGCGCAGCTGGCACTCGCGGGCGTGGTGTCGGTGGGAGCGTTGCTCGCGTGGCGGTGGGAGGCGATCGGCGCGGTGCTCATCGCCTTCGCGGCCACCTGTCTGGGTATCTTCGCCGCCATCGAGTACCAGCCGAGCTACGCCATGGCGTTGACGGCCGGGGCCATGGTACCCGCCGTGCTGCTGTGGCTGAGCTGGCAGCATCGGCGCACCGCCGGGGAGCTGGTGGCGCTCGCGCTGGTCACCGTGCTGCTGTTGGCGACCACCTGGTTCGGGGCGAATCGGGTGTACGCCATCCAGTTCGGGCCGACGCATCCGGACAGTTCCGCGCCCGCGCTGGCGGTGGACCGGGTGGACTGGGTGTGGTCGGGTGCGCTGCGCGCGGACGGCATCGCCGTCACCGCACGCCTGGCCGACGGATATCGGACGGCCGGGCTGCGGATCACCGCCGCGGACGGCTCCGGGACCGTCGACACCGCGGCCGTGGCCGCGGGGGCACACCGCGTCGTGCGCATGGATGCCGCGGGGCTACGACCCGATACGTCCTACCGGTACACGGTGGTGGTGGACGGCGAACCCGACACCTCCCGTGGCACAGGCCGTTTCACCACGCCGTCGGTGGGCCCGATGTCATTCCGGTTCACCGCCGGGGCCTGCGCCCGGGTGGGCTCCAACGGCGCCGTGTTCGACGCGCTCAACGCCGAGAATCCGCTGTTCCACCTCGCTCTCGGCGATCTGCACTACGGAAATATCGAAAGCACCGAAACCGGACCGTTCTTCGACGCCTATGACCGGCTGCTCACCCAACCGGGCCAGGCCGCCTTCTACCGCAGCGCCCCGATCGCCTACGTCTGGGACGACCACGACTACGGGCCCAACGACGCCGGAGCCGAGGCCCCCGGCCGCGACGCCGCCCGCACGGCCTTCGGCACCACGGTCCCGCACTACGCGTTCCCGTCCCCCGGCGGCACCATCAACCAGGCGTTCACGCTGGGGCGCGTCCGTTTCCTCCTCACCGACACCCGTTCCGCGGAAACCGACACCACCATGCTCGGCGCCGAACAACTGGCCTGGCTCATCGACGAGATCGTGCGGTCCAGCCGCACCCACGCCCTGGTGGTGTGGGGCAATTCGATGCCGTGGATCGGCGCCGCCGAACCCGGATCCGACAGTTGGGCCGGACATCCGGACGAGCGAGCCCGCATCGCCGACGCCATCGCGGCCGCCGGGGTGCGCAATCTGCTCATGGTGGCGGGTGACGCCCATATGGTCGCCATCGACGACGGCACCAACAGCGACTACTCGACGACGGCCGGTCACGGTTTCCCGGTCCTGCACGCCGCGGCCCTGGACCGGCCCGGCAATGTGAAGGGCGGGCCCTACAGCGAGGGAGCGTACCCGGGCGGCGGGCAGTACGGGGTCGTCGACATCGCCGACGACGGCCGCACGGTGACCGTCACGCTCACGGGAAAGCGTTGGGATGGGACGGTTCTGGTCGACTACGAGTACACGGTGAGCGCTGGCGCGGCGTAACGGGTGGAACCGCGACGGGCAGATGCGGCGCCGTCCGCGTCGCTGTGGGTCCGCGCCGTACAAGGTCCCCCGACGTTGTGGCTGGGCGGCATGGTGGGGCCGCGCCGCTCAGGGCGCGATGAGGCGTACTCCGGAGACCAGGGTGGGTTCGATGATGATCACGGTATCCATGACGCGGTCGACCCACGGGCGTAGCAGCCGCTCGTAGCGTTCGATTCGATCCGGATCGGTGAGGACGCGGGCGAAACCGGTGACGACGACGGACCAGCCCGCGCGGCGAATCGGATCGATGTCGTCGGCCTCGAAGGCGACGACCGTGTTCTGGCGGGCGCGCACGGTGGCGCTCAGGCCGGAGTCGACCCGGGTGCGCAGCACCACGATCTCCCCGTCACCGACCAGATGGTTGACCGGGCGAATGGCGGGCAGCGCATTGCGGGTGAACACCACACGGCCGAACGGCACCGAGGCGAGCAGACTCATCGCCTCGGCTCGGTCCAACTCCACCAACTGGTGTTCCTGCTCGGTGGAAAACACGCGGCGGTCGCCTCCCTGTTATCTCTACTCGTCAACAGTCATCCATCACACCAACCGCCGCGAGTTCGCGACAGGGGAAAAAGTCCTCTCCGCACAGTTCGAGACCCGACTCACGCACCACGTCCCATTCGGTCGAGCACGATGACCGGAACAACGCCTCGACCTCGTCGTCGCGACACCCGATCATCCGAACGACGCCGTTGTCGTCCGCCTCGCCCGAGGCACCGGATCGATCCTTCGCATATCTCAATGGTCCGCCGGTCGCCCGGCTCGCCGTAGGAGCGATGGTCACCGGCGGCGCCGCCCTTCGGCGACGCTTCGGACCGGTCGCGTCCTCGCCGGGTGGGGACCTTGGTCCCATCGCGAGCGGACGACGATCAGACCGGGCTGGGGCTGTGCCGACGCACCCGCGCCAGCAGGGTCCGGAACTCCGCTTCGACGGCCTCCGCCAGCACGGAGAGGTCCGCGGTGCTGTCGTAGTCGCCGGTGATGCCGAAGTTCAGCTGGTCGTCGTAGCTGAGAATGGCGATGCCGGTGCGCACGCGCAGCGCGATCGGCACCGCGGGCAGCAGTTCCAGGACCCGCCTGCCGTACATGGTCAGCGGCCGACGCGGACCGGGCACATTGGTCGCGACCGCACCCACTCCGCGCTGGGGCAGATGTCCGAGCAGTCGCACGCCCCAGGCGACGGGCGCGAAGGGCAGCCGGTCCGCCAGCGCCAGCAGCGACTTCTCGGCGTGCGGCGCACCGCTGGCCTTGTGTCGCGCGAGGTGTTCGTGAATGGTGGTCAACCGTTGCACCGGATCGGCGAGATCGAGCGGAAGCAGCGGCAGCATGGCCGACACCCGGTTGTCGGGAACGTATTTCGCGGTGTCGGGGCGCATGGAGACCGGCACCAGGACGCGCAGTGTCTGCGCGGTGGGCTGTTCGCCCCGGCGCAGCAGCAGGGTGCGGTAGGCGGCGGTGATCGCGGCCAGCACCACGTCGTTGACGGTCGCGCCGAATGCCGCGCCGATCTCGCGGGCCTCGCTCAGCCTGGTGCGGGCGATGGCGTAGCGGCGCTGGCGGCCGATGGCCCCGATCAGCGACGACGGCGGCGCGGGCGTGACGGCGGCGTAGGCCACCGGAAGCAGACCGGTCACCAGGCCGAGCAGCTGCCCGGGCAGCTCCAACGGCAGTCGCGCACCCTGGCGCAGGGCGTCGATCCAGCTCGCACCGGCGGACTCGGCGGCCGTCGCCGCCGATCCAGCGGGCTCGGCGGCCGCGGGCGCGCCCGGCTCCGAGGCGGCCGTCTCGTCGCACAGGCTCTCGAACAGCGATACGCCCGAAACCCCGTCCACCAGGCTGTGATGCGCCTTGATGAGCAGGGCCCAGCGCTCGTTAGCCAGCCGTTCCACCACGACGCACTGCCACAGCGGGTGATCGCGGTCGAGCCGCTCCGCCAATTCGGTCGCGACGAATTCGCACAGGGCCGCGTCATCCCCCGGATCCGGCAGCGCGGTCCATCGGATATGGTGCGCCACATCGAAATCCGGGTCGTCCTCCCAGACGGGGGCGACCAGGTCGAGGGGTCCGCGCCGGACCCGCTGCCGCAACCGCGGCTGCCTCGCCAGCCGACCCGTGATGGCCGCGACGACTTCCGTACGCGTCGGCGGCGGACCCGAGAGGATCGCCACCGCGCCGATACCGAGGCTGACATGCCGGTCGGCGTCCTCGAGCTCCATGAAACTGGAATCCAGCGGGTGTAGTTCGGTCATCGTGCGGGCCTGTCCTGCGAAGTGGGCCACCGGTTTTCCGGCATAGTCCAGCGTCGCGCAGTCAGTCACCGCGCACACGGGTCGAACGCAGGACATCGTGGGGACCTTCGTCCATCCCCGCGCCCGCGGTGAGCTCCCGATACAGGTCCAGAATGCGGCAGCGCGACCCCGGCTGCGAGCCCGGCGTCCCCAATGCCGCTGTGGCCGCCGCGATTCCGAGCCGCACCGCGTCATCGAGTCGATAGCCGCGAACCAGACCGACGGTGGTGCCGCCCACCATGGCGTCACCGGCCCCGATACCGCTGCGCACGCCCACCTGTATCGGCGCGTACCACCGCTCGGTATCCCGGGTGACCGCGAACGCGCCCGACGCGCCCAGCGATACCAGCACGATCTCGCTGACGCCGCTGTCCACGAGGCCGCGTGCCGCCGCCACCTGGTCGGCGCGCCCGATGAGCGGGCGTCCGACATGGTCGGACAGTTCCCGCACACTCGGTTTCATCAGATGCACGCCGCCGCGCATCGCCCGCAGCGGCGCGCCCGAGGTGTCGAGCACCAGGCGCACGTCGAGATCGGACAGGATATCGGCGAGCCACTGGTAGAAGTCGGCCGGAACGCCCGGCGGCAGCGTGCCGCTGGCAATGACGTAGCGGGCATTGCGGGCCAGCTTCTCCACCGCCGCCAGGCAGCGGTGCTGTTCGCGGTTGGTCAGGCGGGGCCCGGGGAATACGAAACGGTACTGCTCGCGCGTGTTCTCGTCGGTGACGGCGAGATTCTCCCGGGTGTGTCCGGCCACCGGAACCTTCCGGTAGGCGACTCCGGCGTCGCGCACCAGTTCCTCGAACTGCGCACCCGCCGGGCCACCCGTCGGGAAGACGGCGGTGACCGGCACATCCAGCGCCGCGACCGTGCGCGCGGCGTTGACGCCGCCGCCACCGGGATCGAATCGCGGTGGCGTACAGCGCATCTTGTCGGTCGCCACGAGACGTTCGGTGCCGGTCGCGATATCGATCGCGGGGTTCATCGTCAGCGTGACGACCGACATGGTTCACCTACTCGCCGGATTTGACTTCGATCGACTTCGCCTGCGACTGCGGCTCGGCCATGGGCACCGTGACGGTCAGTATGCCCTTCGCGTAGGTGGCGTCGATGGCGTCCTCCTGCGCACCCGGCGGCAGTGCGACGGTACGTACGAAGGAACCGTACCGGAATTCCGAGCGGCCCTTGTCCTCTTTGCGTTCGGTGCGCTCGGCCTTGATGGTGAGCTGACCGTTCTGCACGGACACCTGGGCGTCGGCGGGGTCGATGCCGGGGATCTCGGCGCGAATGACGTAGCGGCCGTCCTCGACGGTGTCCTCGACCCGCAGCAGGTGCGCGCCGAACATCGGGACATCCGGCGGCAGTACGGAATTCCACAGATCGGCGACATCGGGCAGCAGCGAACCCGGGTGACGGTGTACGGACAACAGACTCATTTTCTCTCCTCGGTGAACGACCGCAGGGCTACCGCGGTGACCTTGTACTCCGGACAATCGGTGACCTCGTCGGCGGACCGCGAGGTGAGCTCGTTGGTAGGGGCCTGCGGGAAGTGGAAGGCGGTGAAGACCTGTCCGGGCGCGACCTCGTCGGTGGGGCGCGCCGACAGCACCATCCGGCCGCGGCGGCTGCGGATCTCCACGGGATCACCCGCCGCCACCCCGAGCGCTGCCGCGTCATCGGGTGCGATGTCCAGGGTTTCGCCCGCGAGCAGTTCGGCGTTGGGGGTGCGCCGGGTCATGGATCCGGTGTTGTAGTGCGCCAGTCGGCGACCCGTCACCAGGACGAACGGATACTCCGCGTCCGGTTCCTCGCCCGGCGGCAGATATGGCCGCGCCGCGAGCGCCGCACGGCCGTCGGCGGTGGCGAAGCGGTCCAGGTGCAGGACGGGGGTGCCGGGGTGGCCGGGGTCCGGGCACGGCCAGTGCAGCGGTCCGACCCGGTCCAGCCGATCGTGCGAGATCCCGCCGAAAGCCGGTGTGAGGCGAGCACATTCGTCCAGCGCCGCCGCGGGGGTCGGGCACCCGGGATCGGCTCCCAGGGCGGACGCCACCGCGCGCAGGATGTCGAAGTCGGTGCGCACCCCGCCCGGTGGGTCGAGTGCCGGGCGGACGCGTTGGAAGCGGCGATCGAAATTCACGAAGGTGCCGTCCTTCTCGAGGAACGACGCGGCCGGGAGCACCACGTCCGCCAGTTCGGCGGTGCGCGAAAGGAAGACGTCCTGGCTGATGACGAGTTCACAGGCGGCCAGGGCGGCCCGCACATGCCCGGCGTCGGGGTCGGAGCTGACCAGGTCCTCACCGATGACGTAGAGCGCCCGCAGGCCGCCGTCTAGTGCCGCGCCGAACATGGCGGGGATGCGCAGGCCCGGCCGCTCCGGTATCGGCACTCCCCACCCGCGGGAGAACCGCTCGCGCACGGCGGGATCGGCGAGCCGCTGATAGCCGGGCAGCACATCTGGCAGCGCACCCATATCCGATGCGCCCTGCACATTGTTCTGCCCGCGCAGGGGCAGCACCCCGCAGCCGTCCGCAGTGCCGACGGTCCCCCGCAACAGCGCCAGATTGGCCAGGGTGCGCACCCCGTCGGTGCCGTGGGCGTGTTCGGTGATGCCCAGGCCGTACAGGATCACCGGATGTCGCGCGCTGCCGAACAGGCGGGCGGCATCGGCCAGCGCCGCCGCGGGCACGCCCGCGACAGCGGCCACCCGCTCGGCGGAGTAGTCGGCGAGCAGGGCCGTCAGTTCGTCGAGTCCGGTGGTGCGGTCACGCAGATAGTCGTGGTCCACCTGGCCGGAGTCGAGCAGCAGGCGAGCCAGCGCGTTGAAGACGGCCACATTCGACCCCGGCACGCCCCGCAGGTGCACATCCGCCAGGTCCGCCAGTTCGGTCCGGCGCGGATCCACCACCACCAGGCGCGCCCCGGCGTGCACCCGGTGCACGATCCGGGAACCGACCACCGGATGCGCTTCGGTGGGATTGGCCCCCGCGACCAGAATGCAGTCGGCGCGGTCGAGGTCGTCGAAGGAGTTGGTACCGCCCGCGAACCCGAACGACGCGGTGAGCCCGGCCGCGGTCGGTGCGTGGCACAGCCGGGAGCAGTTGTCGATATTGTTGGTGCGCAGGACCGTTCGGGCGATCTTCTGCGCGAGGTAGTTCTCCTCGTTGGTGGCGCGCGCGGAACAGATCATGCCGATGGCGTCGCCGCCGTGGGTATCGCGCACCCGGGTCAGCTCCCGCGCGATGTGCGCGAGGGCCTCCTCCCAGGTGGCTGGTCGCAGTGGCGATCCACGCCCCGCCGCGCGCAGCAGCGGTTGGGTGAGGCGGTCACCGGATGTCACGAACCCGTGGGCGAAACGCCCCTTCACACAGGCGTGTCCGCGATTGACCGGTGCGTGATGGGTCGGGGTCACGGCCACGATGCCCGCCGCGTCGGTGTGCACGTCGAGTGCGCAGCCGACACCGCAGTAGCCGCAGGTCGTGGTGGTCGTCGCGGTCGCGGTGCGGCCCACGGCGTGCTTGTCGTAGAGCGCGCCGGTCGGACAGGAGTCGACACAGCCACCGCACGACACACACGGCGACTGCGCCCACGTGCCGCCGTCCCCCGCGGTGACGACGGTGTCGAAGCCTCGACCGGCCAACTCGAGTGCGAAGGTGCCCTGGACATCGGCGCACATGGCGACACAGCGGCCACAGGCGATGCAGAGGTCCCGGTCGACGCCGATATAGGGATGCGAATCGTCGGTGCCGCTGGTGTGCACGGCACCGGTGAACGCACCCCGCTCGACGCCGACGCTCGCACAGACGCGCACCAGTTCACTGCGCTCAGGCGGTATGCCGAGTGCACGGGCGGGCAGTTCGGAGACGATCAACTCGAGGGTGCCGCGGGCAGCGGCACGGGCCACCGGATCGCCGGGGTCGATCATCATGCCGTCATGGACCGGTGTGGTGCAGGCCGCGACCGCGCGTCGGTCCGCGGCGACCAGGCAGATACGGCAGGAACCGCGCGGTAGCAGCCGATCGTCGTGGCACAGGGTGGGCAGTTCACGGCCGGACGCCCGGATGGCGTCCAGCACCGTCGCGGCGGCGGCGGTCTCGACCGGCGTGCCGGCCACGTACACACGTACCATCACGGTCACCCCCGGTCGTGGATTCCATAGACGCGCAACAGGCTTCGGACCGCCGCCGCCACCCCGGTGCCGAACGCGCACATGCTGCCGGTGCGCATGATGTCGAGCAGTCGCCGCATCGTCGCGTCGGCGGCGGGCTCTGCGGCGTCCATGCGCTCGGCCAGCTCCTGTCCGCGCCGGGTGCCCACCCGGCACGGGGCGCAGGCGCCGCAGCTCTCCCGGGCGGCGAAGGTCCACAGCTGCCGCAGCAGATCCACCGCGCCGACGGTGTCCGGCACCGCGACCAGGCTGCCGTGTCCGAGGCTCACGCCCCGCTCGGCCAGGTCCGCGGTGGCCAGTCCGGTATCGAGTTCGTCGGGGGCGAGGAATCCACCCAGGGGGCCGCCGACCTGGAGGGCCCGCAGCCGATGTCCGTCGCGCAGCCCACCGCCGAGGTCCTCGACGATCCAGCGCAGCGAGGCGCCGAACTCCACCTCGTACACGCCGGGGCGGGTGAATTCGGAGTTCAGGCAGACGAGTTTGGTGCCCGTCTCCTCGGGCCGCCCCAGCTTCGCATACGACTCGCCGCAGTTGCGCACGATCCACGGCACCGCCGCGAGGGTCTCGACATTCTGCAGCACGGTCGGACGGCCACCGTAGCCGCATTCGGTCGGGTAGGGCGGTCGGGTCTGCACCGTGCCGCGCAAACCCTCCAGGGAGCGCAGCAGCGCGGTCTCCTCACCGGCCACATACGCGCCCGCGCCGACCTGCACGGTCACGTCGAAGTCGAGTCCGGACCCGTGGATGTCGCGGCCCAGCTGCCCCGATGCGCGGGCCTGGTCGATGGCGGCGCGCATCGTCCGCGCCGCCACCGGATACTCCGAACGGACCAGGACGATTCCTCGGTCGGCCCCCACCGCCGCGGCGCACAGCGCCATCCCCTCCAGCACCCGGTGCGGGTCGTATTCCATGAGCAGCCGGTCGCAGTACGAGCCCGGATCGCCCTCGTCGCCATTGGCGACCACATAGCGGGGGGCCGGATTCCGGACGGCCGCACGCCATTTGGCGCTCACCACGTATTCGGCGCCGCCCCGGCCGCGCAGCCCCGACCGCACCACCTCGTGCCAGATCTCGTGCTGGCGGCGGGTCTCGACCACCTCGGCCCACACCTGCCAGGGCTGCGCGTCACCGACCAGTCCGGCGAGCACCACCGGCTCCGCGGCGCGGCAAGCGTAGGGAATCGGCGGTGCGGGCGTGCGCTCCGAACCGCTCAGCAATGTCTCGCCGTGCAGTTCCGCTGGTGCGGCATGACAGCTTCCCAGGCAATAGACCGATCGCTCGTCCGGGCCCGGTGCCGCCGGGTAGCCGCCGCGCGCGACGAAACATCCGGTGCCGTCGCACACGCTGATCGGTCGCGGCTCGGTCAGATCCGCGTAGAACGACGCGGAGCCGGCCACCGTGGCCTGGGGCAGATGTGCCGCCGTGGCGATGGCGTCGATATCGCCGCGCCGGATCTCACCGTGCGCATCGGCCGCGTTCCGCAACCAGCCGGTCACGTGCGTGGCGGATGCGGTGACGCGGTGCGCCCGAACCGCCATCCAATCGCGGGGTCGACTCTCCATCGCCTCTCCCTCTGCCCCGGCTCTGCGGTGGCCGGCACCGACTACTCTGCGCTCGGACACGTCGGTGCCGGGAGGGCCGCCCAGCCCACTCCCGCAAGGTCTTTGGTCCCAGCCGCGACGGGCGCGCCGCCTCTACACACGTGGTCGCCGAGCACAG
>NZ_JASCXP010000220.1:0-12255 GCF_030010695.1 Nocardia sp. CC201C | reverse complement strand
CGGGGTTTACTCGGGCGGTGGGGGTTTACGCAGGCAGCAGGGGGTGCCCCGGTGCGCGGGAGGGTGGGCACCGGGGGGTGGGCGATGGCGCGGCCGATGCGAACGGGCGCTGTGTCAGTTGGCGGTTTCGGGGAACCAGAGGGAGATCTCGCGCTTGGCGGACTCGGGCGAGTCGGAGCCGTGGACGAGGTTGAACTGGGTTTCCAGGGCGTAGTCGCCGCGGATGCTGCCGGGGACGGCCTTCTCGACCGGGTCGGTGCCGCCCGCGACCTGGCGGAAGGCGGTGATGGCGCGCGGACCCTCGAGGATCGCCGCGACCACGGGGCCGGAGGTGATGAACTCGATCAGGGAACCGAAGAACGGCTTCTCCTTGTGCTCGGCGTAGTGCTCGCCCGCCAGCTCCTCGGAGACGTTCACAAGCTTCAGCGCGGCGATCTTCAGACCCTTGCGCTCGATACGGGTGATGATCTCACCGATCAGGCCACGGGCCACGCCGTCCGGCTTGATGAGAACCAACGTCTGCTCAGTCACGGCGCACAGCGTAACCGGGGAGCGCGCGAACTCCCGAATCCGGCGACGTCAGCCCTGATGCTCGGTGCGCTGGCTCGGGAGCAGGCCCATCTCCATGCGCTTCTTCACATCCGCGCGCAGCACCAGGATGAACACCCACACCGCGGCGAAGACGATGCCGATGATGCCGATGGACAGGTGGATGAACGTGCCCGCCATCACGAAGACCTGCAAGCCCAGATTGAACGGGATGGCCCAGGGCCGCCGCTGCAAGCCGGAGCCGACGACCATCACCGCGGCCAGGATCACGAGGTAGGCGGTGGACCACCACTCCAGCCCGCCGCCGACCGCCG
Source organism: Nocardia sp. CC201C (assembly GCF_030010695.1). Lineage (NCBI taxonomy): Bacteria > Bacillati > Actinomycetota > Actinomycetes > Mycobacteriales > Nocardiaceae > Nocardia > Nocardia sp. CC201C. The sequence goes on along the minus strand of NZ_JASCXP010000220.1, from coordinate 11,392 downwards.
CCACCACCGGCAGCGCCAGCAGCACGGTGATGGCCTCCAGGATCAGCGATCCGGCCATCACCCCCCGGAAGCCCTTCCACGGATCGGTGGCGGGCGCGGGCACCGGATCGGCGGATGGGCTCGCGCCGGGCTCGTCGCCGCCGGACCGGGGCTCGTCATGATCACGCACGCTGCCGCCTCCTAGCATGACCATTCACGCGGGGTCCTTTCCGAACAGTGAGCGGGCCGCCCCGGCGGTGACGACCGAACCGGTGACGACGATGCCCGCCCCCGAGACCATATCCTCGCCCTCTTCGGCGAGGGCGATGGCGGTTTCGATGGCATCGGCCAGCTCGTGGGCGACCGCGACGCGTTCGTCACCGAAGCGCTGCACGGCCAGGTTGGCCAGATCGTCGACGGGCAGGGCGCGCGGCGAACCGTTCTGGGTGACCACGACGGTGTCGAAGATCGGCTCCAGGGCGTCGAGGATGCCACCGGCGTCCTTGTCCCCCAGGACCGCGATCACGCCGACCAGTTTGCGGAAATCGAATTCCTCGGTCAGGGTCGCCGCCAAGGCCCGCGCCCCCGCCGGATTGTGCGCGGCGTCGATGAAGATGGTCGGCGCGCTGCGCATGCGCTCCATCCGCCCCGGACTCGCGGCCGCCGCGAATCCCGCACGGACGGCATCGATATCGAGCTGCTTCTGCGCGCCCGCGCCGAAGAACGCCTCGACGGCGGCCAGTGCCAGCACGGCATTGCGGGCCTGATGCTCACCGTGCAGCGGCAGGAAGATCTCGTCGTACACCCCGCCCAGACCCTGGAGTTCCAGCATCTGCCCGCCGATGGCCACCGCCCGCGACAGCACCCGGAACTCCGAGCCCTCGCGTGCCACGGCGGCGTCGACCTCCACGGCCCGGCGCAGCAGCACCTCCATGACCTCGGGCTCCTGCTGTGCGATGACGGCCACGGTGTCGCGCGGCACCAGTTCGTCGTCGGGAGCCTTCTTGATGATCCCGGCCTTCTCCCCCGCGATGGAGGTGAGGTCCGGACCCAGATACTCGGTGTGGTCCAACCCGATCGGGGTGATCACAGCGACCTGTCCGTCGACCACATTGGTGGCGTCCCAGCGTCCGCCCATCCCGGTCTCGACCACGGCCACGTCCACGGGCGCCTCGGCGAAGGCCGCGTAGGCCATGCCGGTGAGCACCTCGAACTTGCTCATGGCCGGACCGCCCGCCGCCGTGGACCGCGCGTCGATCATCTCGACGTAGGGCTGGATCTCCCGGAAGGTCTCGACATAGCGCCCGGGGGTGATGGGCGCATTGTCGATGGCGATGCGCTCGGTGGCCAGTTGCAGGTGCGGGCTGGTGATCCGCCCGGTACGCCGGTGCAGGGCGGTGAGCAGGGCGTCGATCAAGCGGGTGACCGACGTCTTGCCGTTGGTCCCGGCGATGTGGATGGCCGGGTAGCCCTGCTGCGGCGAACCCAGCAGATCCATGAGCGTCGAGATGCGCGCGAGCGACGGCTCGATCTTGGTTTCCGGCCAGCGCTGGTCCAGTTCGGCTTCGACCAAGGCCATTTCGGCGAGGTCGACCGGGGAGGTGCCGCCCGTCAACGGCTCCTCCGCGTACCGACGCTCCGGCTCGTCGTTCACTGGCGCTCCGCCAGCTTCGCGATCTCCGCCAGCCGCGCGCCGATGCGCTCGACCTCGGAGGCGGCCAGTTCCCGACGCCCCCGGATCTTGGCGACCACATCCTCGGGCGCCTTGGCGAGGAAGCCCTCGTTGCCGAGTTTGGCGGTGGTGCCCGCCAGTTCCTTCTGGGCGGCGGCGAGGTCCTTCTCCAGGCGGCGGCGTTCGGCGTCGAGGTCGACGGTGCCGGAGGTGTCGATCTCCACGGTCACGGTGGCATCGGTGAGGCGCACCTCGAGTGCGGCGGTGGCGGCGAAATCCTCGCCCGCCTCGGTGAGCCGGGCGAGCGCGGCGATCTCGGCGAGCTGCCCGGTGAGGTCGGCGGCCTCGATGCCGATGAGCTTCGCGGCCACCTTCTGCTTGTCGGTGAGCCCCTGATCGCTGCGGAAGCGGCGGATCTCGGTGATGAGGCGCTGGGCGTCGGCGATGCGGCGATCCGACACCGCGTCGGCGGGCACGCCGGAGGTCTCGGGCCACCGCGCGATCACCAGGGATTCACCGTCGGTGAGCGCCCGCCACAGCGCCTCGGTGACGAACGGAATCGCCGGATGCAGCAGGCGCAGCACCGAATCCAGCACATTGCCGAGCACGACGCGGGTGCTGGCGGCGCGCTCCTCGGACGCGGCGAACTGCACCTTGGCCAGCTCCAGGTACCAGTCGCACAGCTCGTCCCAGGCGAAGTGGTACAGCCCTTCGAGGGCCTTGCTGAACTCGTAGCGGTCCAGCGCCGTATCGGTCTGGGCGCGAACGGCTTCGAGCCGGTCCAGGATCCAGCGGTCGGCGTCGGTGAGGGTGTCGCGGGCGGGCAGCTCGCCCGGTGCCGCGCCGTTCATGAGCGCGAACTTGGTGGCATTGAACAGCTTGGTGACGAAGCTGCGCGAGGCCATCACGTGCGATGTGCCGATGGACAGGTCGCTGCCGGGCTGTGCGCCGCGGGCGAGGGTGAAGCGGGTCGCGTCCGCGCCGTATTCGCTGATCCAGTCCAGCGGGTCGATGCCGTTGCCGCGCGACTTGGACATCTTCTTGCCGTGTTCGTCGCGAATCAGGCCGTGCAGGAACACATCCTGGAACGGCACCTGCTTCTGCGCGCCCTTGCCCGCCGTGAGCGCCGGATCGTCGGAGACGAACATGCCGAACATCATCATCCGGGCCACCCAGAAGAACAGGATGTCGTAACCGGTGACGAGAACGCTGGTGGGATAGAACTTTCCGAGTTCCGGGGTGGCGTCGGGCCAGCCCATGGTGGAGAACGGCCACAGGCCCGAGGAGAACCAGGTGTCGAGCACATCGGGGTCCTGCACGTAGCCCTCGGGGGCCTGCTCGTCGGGGCCGACGCACACGATCTCGCCCTCGGGGCCGTACCAGATCGGAATGCGGTGCCCCCACCACAGCTGCCGCGAGATGCACCAGTCGTGCATATTGTCGACCCATTCGAACCAGCGCGGCTCCTGGCTGGCGGGGTGGATCTTCACGTCGCCCGCGCGCACGGCGTCACCGGCGGCCTTGGCGAGGGATTCCACCTTGACCCACCACTGCATGGACAGCCGCGGTTCGATGGGTTCGCCGGAGCGCTCGGAGTGGCCGACGCTGTGCACGTACGGGAACTTGCGGGCGACCACGCGGCCCTCGGCCTCCAGGCGCTCGCGGATCTTGCGCCGGGCCTCGAAGCGGTCCATGCCGTCGAATTCGGTTCCGCTTCCGGCGATCTTGCCGGTCTCGTCCATGATGGTCGGCATGGGCAGGTTGTGGCGCAGACCCAGCTCGAAGTCGTTGGGGTCGTGCGCGGGGGTGATCTTCACCGCACCGGAGCCGAATTCGGGATCGACGTAGTCGTCGGCCACGATCGGGATCTGACGGCCGGTGATCGGGTGGTACAGCGTGGTGCCGACCAGCGCCGCGTACCGCTCGTCGTCCGGGTGCACCGCCACCGCGGTGTCGCCGAGCATGGTCTCGACGCGGGTGGTGGCCACGATCACGTGCGGCTCGTCGTCGTTCAGCGAGCCGTAGCGCAGCGAGACGAGCTCGCCCTCCACGTCCTTGTAGTCGACCTCGAGGTCGGAGATGCCGGTCTTCAGCACCGGCGACCAGTTGACCAGCCGTTCGGCGCGGTAGATGAGGCCGGCGTCGTAGAGCCGCTTGAAGATGGTCTGCACGGCGCGGGACAGGCCCTCGTCCATGGTGAAGCGGTCGCGGCTCCAGTCCACGCCGTCGCCGAGGCGGCGCATCTGGCCCTGGATCTGGCCGCCCGATTCGCGCTTCCAGTCCCAGACCTTGTCGACGAACAGCTCGCGGCCGAAGTCCTCCTTGGTCTTCCCGTCCGCCGCGAGCTGCTTCTCCACCACGCTCTGGGTGGCGATGCCCGCGTGGTCCATGCCCGGCAGCCACAGCACCTCGTAGCCCTGCATGCGCTTGCGGCGGGTGAGGGTATCCATGAGGGTGTGGTCGAGGGCGTGGCCCATGTGCAGGGAGCCGGTGACATTGGGGGGCGGCAGAACGATCGAGTACGGCGGCTTGTCGCTGCTCGCGTCGGCGGTGAAGTAACCAGCGGCTACCCAGCGCTCGTACAGCTCGGCCTCCACTTCGCCGGGGTTCCAGCTCTTGGGGAGGGCATCGGCACGATTACGCGAGTTCTCAGAGGCTGTGCTGGTCACCGTGCGATTCTAAAGAAGGACCTCGAGATAGCCGAAGAGCGGGGCTTTCGGCGGATGAGGGACACCGAAAGCCCCGCCCTCGTCAGCAAGACTACCGGCGAATCGAGCCGCTCTCCCGAATCCATAAGCAATTCTCAGGTTTTGACCGAATCGCCCAGGCTAGGCCAACTTTCGTTGCATCCACGTTGCATCCGGGGCGGATTTCCCGGCTCACCGGACAGCACAGTCCTCCTCCACCAGATCGGTGTTGACGGCGATGGCCACGGCCGCGGCGGCACCGGCGGCGGAGATCACCTGGAGGCGGGGATCGGCCACATTGCCCGCCGCGAACACCCCGGGCACGCTGGTCCGGCCGTTGGCGTCGGCGCGGACGTAACCACTGTCGGTCAGCTCACAGCCCAGGGCGTCCAGCACGGTGTTGTCCGGAATCATGTCGGCCACCACGAACAGCGCCGCGCGGGCCACGGAGGTGCCGTCCGCGAGTTCCACCGCGCGCAGCGCGTCGTCGGTGACGGTGATACCCGACACCTTGCCGTCCACGATGCGCACCCCGCGCGCCGTGATACGGGCGCGGTCGGCGTCGAAGAGCTCGAAGGTGTGCGGGAAGAACACCAGGTCCCGTGACCACTGCGGCAGTGCGAGCGCCAGGTGCACCGAGCGCGAGGCGGGCCCGGACTCCGCGGAGCCGAGCAGCCCGATCGGCTGATCGGCCACCTCGTGGCCGTGGCAATACGGACAGTGCAGGACATCCCTGCCCCACCGTTCCCGCAGACCGGGCAGCGGCGGCAGCTCATCGCGCAGACCGGACGCCACCAGCAGCCGGCGGGCACGCAGGGTGCGACCGCTCGCCAGCCGCACCTCGAATCCGGGAGCTGGGGCACGATCAGCATCGCCACCGGCTCCGTCCGCCGTCCCGGTGCGCGTGGCCGCGACCACGCGGTCGTCGATGAGTTCGCCGCCGTATCCGGCCACCTCGGCACGGCCGGCGGTGAGCAGTTCCAGGGGGTTCATGCCGTCACGGGAGAGGTAGCCGTGCATGTGGGCGGCGGGGGCGTTGCGGGGTGCGCCCGCGTCGATCACGGCCACCCGGCGGCGCGATCGGGCGAGGAGCAGGGCAGCGGACAGGCCCGCCGCGCCGCCGCCGATGACCAGCACGTCGTAATTTGTTTCGCTCATGCTTCCACTGTGCTGCCATACGGCGAGAACGGCAAACTATTTTGCCGATTCCGGGACGCCACCGGACGGTAGCCAGTGTGTCACCCCCGGCGCGTCGCCCGAAGTGCCTGCCTCCCAGGAGATCCGGTGCCGGAACTCAGGGTTTTCCCGGTTGCCGAACGGGGAACGAGCACGGATTCTGGGAGGGGTGAACCCCCCGCTCGAATCCGGTCCGCTACACCTCTCCCCCGATCCGCGCAGCATGGCCCCGTTCGAGGTGCACGACCTACGCGGCCATCCGATTCGCGAATTGCGTTACCCCGCAACGGCGGCCGTCATCGTCACGGGGGTTCCGGGCGCGGGCAAGAGCACCGCGCTACGCAGACTGTTCGGCTGCTCCAGCGATGCCGTCCGCCCCGCCGCCGGACCGGACGGCACGGTACTGCTGGACTCCCAGCACGCCCGCAACTGGTGGCAGCAATATCTGGGTGCCGTCCCCTACCCGCTGTGGCTGCCGATCGTGCACGTCACGCACTATCTTCGGATTCGCGCCGCACTGCACCGGGCGGACGGTCCGGTGGTCATTCACGACTGCGGCACCCGGCAGTGGGTGCGCCACCTGGTGGCGCTCTGGGCCCGCGCCGCGGGGCGGCAGGTGCACATGATCATGATCGACGCCCCCGCGGAACAGGCTCTGGCGGGGCAGGTCTCGCGCGGTCGCGAGGTGAGCGGCCTGAGCTTCCGCATGCACTGCGCGAAGTGGCGACGACTGGTGGACGCCGTCGCCGCCGGAACGAAACCGCGACCCGAGCCCGCCTCGGTGGTGATCCTCGATCGCCGGACGGTGACCGAACTGCGTGAGGTCTCCTTCGCCGCCTGACCCGACCGCCGCCCGACCCGATCGATCACTTCGTCGAGTGCCCCCGGCAAGTCCGGGGGCACTCTGCTGTCCGGCGACCATATCTATCATTCTCTCTACGATCGTTCTATAGTCGTTAGTATCTACTTGGATCGTCAACGGGAGGCGTGGTGAGCAGGACACGGCGGGCCGTCATCGCATTCGGCTGCGTGCTGACGCTGATCGCGGCGGCGGGTGCGTGGATCGTTTACCGGCACGACTTCGCCTTCCGCGAGGAGCGGGTGACCATTCCCGGCGCGGCACATCCGCTCCAGGCCACCCTGGCGCTGCCCGAACACGGCGAAACGCCGTATGGTCTGGTCGTTTTCGTCCACGGCGACGGCCCCGCCACCGCCGATCGAGACGGCTTCTACCGCCCCATCTGGGAGTCCTTCGCCCGCGCGGGCTATGCGTCGCTGTCCTGGAACAAGCCGGGAGTCGATGGCGCGCCGGGCAATTGGCTGGAGCAGAGCATGCACGACCGGGCGGTCGAGACCGAGGCGGCGCTCACCTGGGCTCGGCAGCGCGGTGACCTCGATCCGCTGCGGACCGGACTGTGGGGCATCAGCCAGGCCGGGTGGGTGCTGCCCGAGGTGGCCGTCCGGCACCCCGAGCTGCGCTTCGTCATCGCGGTGGGGGTCGCGATCGACTGGCTGCGGCAGGGCGCCTACAACCTCGACGCCGAACTGCGCTACCGCGGCGCGTCCGACGACGAGATCGCGCGGGCGCACCGGCGACGCGACGAGATACGGCGACTGTTGCGCGAGAACGCCTCCCACGAGCGGTATGTGGCCTCCGGCGTCGACGAGTCGCCGATGTCGGCCGACCGATGGCGCTTCGTCGTCGAGAACTACCGGTCGGACGCCGCCCCGACGCTGCCGCTGATCCGGGTACCCGTGCTGCTCGTGCTGGGCATGGAGGACCTGAACGTCGACGTCGCCGAAACCGAACGCGTCTATCGCGAATCGCTGCCGCCCCAGCGGCTGACCGTCCGGAAGTATCCGGACGCCTCGCACAGCATCGCCGTCGCGAAGCTGGACCACGAGCAGGGGATCCGCGCCTTCCTGGTGGCCGTTTTCGCGCCGCGCGCCCTGTACGCGCCCGGCTATCTCGAGGATCTGCGACGCTATGTGTCGCAGGCGGAATAGGAGTTCCCATGCGAGTTCTGGCCCTCGGCGGCCCCGGTGCCATGGGCGCCGCCGCCGTACACACCGCGGTCACCCTGCCCGATATCGACGAGATCGTCATCGCCGATCGCGATCTCGCCGCCGCCCGGCGGCTGGCGAACCGTCTCGCCCACGCGCCCATGTCGATACGGGCGATCGAGGTGGACGTCACCGACGACGAACGGCTGCGGCGCGCCCTGTCCGCTGCCGACGTGGTGCTCAATACCGTTGGCCCGTACTACCGTTTCGGACCCGCCGTATTGCGCGCGGCCATTGCCACCGGCACCCACTATCTCGACATCTGCGATGACTGGGAGCCGACGGAGCGCCTGCTCGAACTCGATCACGAGGCCCGCGACCAGGGGGTGTGCGCGATCATCGGCATGGGTGCGAGCCCGGGAATGAGCAATCTGCTCGCCGCCGTCGCCGCCACCGAGCTGGAGACCGTGCGGGATGTGTACACCGCGTGGCCGGTGGACATGGATGCCGAGGACAAGGATCTGCTGCTGCCCCCGGGCGGCAGCCCGGCGGCGGCCGCCGTGCACTGGATGCAGCAGAGCAGCGGCACGATCCGGGTGGTCGAGGCCGGACGGCTCACCGATCGGCGACCGCTCGCCGCCACCGCCCTGCGGCTGCCCGGCGGACGGCGCGGCACCGCCTACACCGTCGGCCATCCGGAGCCGATCACCCTGCGGCACAGTCTGAACGCCAGCGGTGACGCGGCCACGCTCATGGTCGTCACGCCGTGGACGCTCGCCTATCTCGAGGTGCTGCGCCGTGATATCGACGGCGGCAGACTCACCAACGACACCGCCGCGCTCGCCTTGGCCGAGCCCACACTGTCGCGGCTGCTGCGGTCGGTGCCGATCGCCCTGCGCACCAAGGGACCCGGCACCTTGCCGTCGTTCTTCGCCGCCGTCACCGGGCGCGCGCACGGACGCGAGCGGACGGTGCTGGCCTATCTGAACACGTCACCGCCCCCGACGGATCCGGCGCGCGGGCTGCTCGGTGATATGGCGCGCGCCACGGGAATCCCCTTGGCGCTGGGCATGTCCCAGCTCGTCGATGGTTCCGCGCTGCGCCCCGGCGTGCATCCGCCGGAGACCATCATCGACCCGGTGCGCTTCTTCGCCGACCTGGACCGGGTGCTGGACCGCGACTCGGACGCACCGCTGTACCGGGTCGAATGCGAGGCCGGATAGCGCACCCCGATCACTCGACCACGACTCGGAAACACCGCGGTGCCGGGTCGAACACGAGAACGGAAAGCCCACCGCGATCAACGATCGGAACCGCGCCGACCGTAGGATGGCCGAGCACATCGCCAGCGTGTAGGTGCGCACCGCCAGGATGGCAGAGCGCACCGCCGGAATGGGAAAGCGCATCGCCGGAATCGGCGAGCGCACGCGACAGGACCGAGCGCCGCACCGATCAGGAGGTGACCCAGTGGCCGCTCCGCACGAACCGGATGTCTCCACGCGCACGCTCGTCGAGAGCATGATCCGCGCGGACGCGACCATCGACGCCGGGGAGCTGTACGACGTCGCCAATGCCCTCGGCATGACCGACCAGCAGGTCCGGCTCTGTATCAAACGGCTGGCCGCCGACGGGAAGTTCGTCCAGGAGGGGCGCGGGCGCAAGGCGGTGCTGCACGCCACCGCGACCACCCGCGCCGCTATCGAACCCGATCTGGAGTTCATCCGCTTCATGTACGCGCAGGACCGCGGGCAGGTGTCCTGGGACGGGGTATGGCATCTGGCCGCGTTCGCCGTTCCGGAGTCGGCCCGCCACGCCCGCGATGCCATGCGGGACACCATCGTGGGACTGGGTGGCGCGCCGATCCAGGGCGGGCTGTACGTCTCGGCCAACCCGTGGGAGGACCGCCTGCACGCCGCCGCGGACGGCCTCGGGGTCACCGGCAACATCACGACCGCGACCAGTACGGATCTGCGGGTGGGCGGCGTGCACGAGCCGCGCGCACTCGCCGCCCGGCTGTGGCCGTTGGACCGCATCGCCGACGGCCATCGCCGTCTGCTCGCCGCCGCCGAGGGGTTCCTGGCCGAGTTGCGCACCGCCGCGCACACCCGGCGGCTCACCATCGCCGTGACCCTGGCCGCGGAGTTCACCCGCGCGGTGGAGCCCGATCCGCTGCTGCCCCCGCAGTTGCTGCCGCAGCCGTGGATCGGCACGGCCGCCCGCGCCAGCACGGCCGCGTGCTGGGCGGAACTGCTGAAAGCCGAACCAGCGCAGGAGATTCGCCTGTTCCGCTGGTACTCGGAGGTGGTCGGCGAGGTCGCGGCGACGGCACCGCGGCGCTGACGTCGCGGACCCGCCACCGCATCGCCGCCTCCGCGGTGTCAGCTGCTGCTCGGTCTCCGTCCGTGGCTACGGCTACGGCTACGGCTACGGCTACGGAACCAGGATCGCCTGCGCGCCGGGCCGGGCGCGGAAGGTGGCCGGCAGCATGCCCGCGGGTTCCCCATCGGCTGTCGCGGGGGCACCCGGAGCGGTCAGGGTGATGGTGGCGGCGCGGTACTGGCTGACCGCCGGATGGTCGATGCGCTTGCCCGAAGACAGGGCCGGGAGCATCCGCAGCATCTGGAGCCGCGACATGGCCCCCACCACGGTGAGGTCGAGCAGTCCGTCGTCGAGCACGGCGTCGGGGCAGATCAGCATGCCGCCGCCGTAGGTCTTGGTATTGCCGACCGCGACCATGATGGCGTCGGTGTCGATGACCGCGGTCCCGTCCGGATGGTCGGGGGAGCCACTCAACTCGATGCGGTACGGCACCGCGAGCCCGTGGAACAGCTCGATCAGCGCCGCCACCGTGTAGCGGGCCGGTCCGTTGGGCCAGCGCAGGTCGTTGGCGCGCAGGGTGACCCGCGCGTCCAGTCCGGTACCGGTGACCGTGGCGAACCAGAACGGCCCGGACTCGCCCGCGGTGGCCGCGGTGGCCGCGGTGTCGACGGTGCCCAGATCGACGTCACGGGTCTTCCCTGCCAGCACCACGTCCACGGCGGCATCGGTGTCGTCGGGGATCTCGAGCTGCCGTGCGAGGTCGTTGCCGGTGCCGCCGGGCACCAGGCCCAGCGGTATCCCGGTCCCCGCGAGCGCTTGCAGCACAACGCAGGTCAGGCCGTCGCCGCCCGCGCTCACCACTACGTCGGGACGGTGATCCGGATCGTCGAGGGCGGCACGGACCAGCCGGGTGGTGTCTGCGGCGGAGTCACCGCACAGTTCCCGCACCCGCACGCCGTGGGTGGTGAAGCGGGCAACGGCGGCGGCTCCGACCTCCAGGCCGCGGCCGTGCCCGGACATCGGATTGGTCACCAGGGCGACCGAGTGGATCTCTTTCACGGAATCAGCTTCCCAGGGTTGAGGATTCCGGACGGGTCAACGGCCTGTTTCACCGCGCGCAGCACCCGCACGCCGAGGTCGCCGATCTCGTCGGTCATCCAGGGGCGGTGGTCCGCACCCACGGCGTGATGGTGGGTGATGGTGCCCCCGGCGGCCACGATGGCGTCCCCGGCGGCCCGCTTGGCCGCCGCCCACTGGGCGAGCGGGTCGTCGGCCTGTTTGGCGATGACGGTGAAGTACAGCGAGGCCCCGGTCGGGTAGGTGTGCGAAATATGGCACATGACCAGGGCCGGGGTGCCCTGCGCGGTGAGCGAATCGGTCAGCGCGGCGGTGACCTTCGCCTTGAGTTCGGCGAGGTTGGACCAGCTGGTGGCGGTCTCCAGGGTCTCGCAGAGGATGCCGACATCGAGCAGGGCGTCGCGCAGGTAGGGGGCCGAGAAGCGGCCGTGCTCCCATTCGGCGGCGGGCCGCTCCCCGAGCGCGGTGCCACCGGCGG
>NZ_JASCXP010000219.1:0-12278 GCF_030010695.1 Nocardia sp. CC201C | reverse complement strand
CGCTGCAGATCGTCCTCGACGAACCAGGCGAGCTCGCCTCCAGTTGCGGGATCGCCCCGATCGATGACGACACCGAAGCCGCGATCTCTATCAGCAACGGCCGGATCACCCAGCGGGCCACCGGCCCTGGAGCCCTTCGTATTCCCACCACCGTGCAGGCGTGTGCAGGCAAAGCATGACGGCGTGGCCACGAATATGGAAGACGCGGCCGAACCGTGAATCTGGCACGCTTCCACGACTCGGACCGATCGAACTGCGCAGTTACAGAACACAATTCGCGTGCGGAGCTGGTCGATCTGGCACGTCCGAACATCTGCCCCTCGAGTTCCCTCCGAACCGCTCGCACATGCTGGTTGCCTCGCCGCTACCTGCACCTCACGGTGTGCGCGCGGTTGGTCGGGAGGATGCTGGTGATCGTGATGAAGCTGGAGTCCCCGCGCCGCAAGCTCGCCAGCGTGGATTGGTATCGCCAGTTGGCCAACTCCAGCGTCTCGCCTTTGCATATCCCGCGATCGAGGTCGAATTCGCTCATCCTGAGCATTGACCGGTCGTCGTTGGGATAGTGGACGATGTAGGCGGTCCCGCCTTCGAAGGTCGCCGAAATCGGTACATCACCATCGATCGGGAGATCGATAGACCTCGCTCGGGGCTCCCCTGTCAGGCTCACCGAGACGAGGCTGCCCTCTCTGGTCACCCAGTACAGCACGCCGTCGTGGACCCCCCACGACTTCGATTGGATGTCACCGGGGAACCGGGGAACCGTCCTGTCGGAAAGAGGGTGGGGTCCGCTGTCGCTCGCTATCTCGATGATCCGGTAGTCGGTTGTGGAATCGGCGGGCACGATCGCGTATCCCCGATCGAGTTCCGCTGTGTCACCGCACAACACCGAGCTTTGCGATCGCGCCATCGTCGGCCCGGTGTCGTATGGATGGCCGAGTTGGACTCCGTCGGCGGTCCAGTGATTCAGTCGCACCGTCGATGGGCTCGCACTGTAGGCCGCGGCGAGCCATTGAACCTCACCGGTCCGGCAGATGGATAGCCCGGAGATATCGCCTTCGACATACTCCCGGAACGCCTGACCGGACGACGACACTCGGACCAGCAGATGCCGAATCTCGTTGTTGTCCATGCCGACGTTGAACGCGAAAACCGCTTCGGTGCCGTCCGGTGAGGCCGCTGATCGTGTCAGCACCGCGCCGCTGTCGAGACCGGTGCTCCACACCTCGCGCAACGCCGTGTCCACGACCACGATCCGATCGCCGGCGGGGAAGGCGAACCCATCTCCGAGGCGCTCCATCGTCGGTTCGAACGCGATCGGATACTCGCCCGCGAGCGTGGTTTGGCCGCGACCCGAGATTGTGAGCAGGCTGACCTGATCGTGGCGATTGATCGGTGGGTTCAACTCCGCGGAGATCGCGACCCAATCCTGCGGGCCGGCATAGGGCGGACCGTCCTCACCACGGTATGTGAAGTAGACGTAGGTACCGGCCGCAGCGATCGCGATGACAGCTGCGGCCGCGCCCGCCGCGAGCTTGAGACGGGTGGAGGGTGTCACTCGAATCTCCGGGTGTTGTGCGATTTGAGGATGTCGATCGGATAGACGCCGAAGTTGGGTGGCTGGTACGGGTAGCGCTCGCTGATGTCGAGACCGCCGCCGGAGGCGTGTTTGTAGGCAGCCCACACCAGTTGGGAGCAGTTGTAGGAGTCGTCGTACACCTGCGTCCGGGTGAGCAGGAAGTTGCCGTTGTAGCCCTTGCCGACCTGTTGCTCGGCGAACGCTGCGGCCGCGTCTCGGGTCGCGTTATCGGTGTTGACCGACAGGTAGATCGGTCGGCACACGCCCTTGCGGGCGTCGCCCTTGAGCAGCCGGACACCCAACTCTTCGTTCACCGCCTCCACTGTCCAGATATCGCCGGTGCCGCCGGTGTGGTCATTCCTGACGAATATGCCGTTGTGCCCGTGATTGGCAACCCGGTAGGACGTCGCGTCGGAGAAGAAGACATCACCGCGGTTGGTCCGGTCGTTGCCCGGCGGGACGAAGTCGCAGTTGGTGCTGTTGCCGCCATCGGAGATCTCCTGCACCTCGTCGTAGGAGCCTTGCACACGGTCGAGGACTGCATGGAACCCTTCGTCGGTCGCCATGCCGGCTTCTTCGATCACTTCCTTGCCCGTCCGATAGATCTCGTCGAGATCGCCGATCTGCAGCAAATCAGCGATCTGCGCGATCACGTCGGCGTAGCCGCTGATCTCACCGTGCTGGAACTGCTGGACGAAGCGAACCGTACCGTCGACCGGGCGCGGAGGCTCGATCGGGTATCCGTGCGGTCCGGTCTCGTACCCCTCGGCGGCCCACTTATCGTGGATCTGTCCAGTAACCTCATAGGCGCCGGTGCCAGGGTGCCAGTAGATCGAGCCGTTGTCGAAGCGGTTGAACCGGCCCACTCCGTCCGCGGTCGCGGTCTCGTCACTGACCGGGTACCCGAGAAGGCCTTGCTCCCAGCCGATCTCACCCCATCGGTCGCGGATAGCGCCCGCGACGTAATAGGCCTCGTTGAGCTTCCAGTAGACGGTGCCGCCGTCGAAGTACTGGCGGCGGCCGATGCCGTCGGGGTTGACCAGTTCGTCGGAGGTCGGATACCCGAGCACACCGCCTTCCCAGCCGTTGCGCTGCCAGGCTGCGAAGAAATGGTTTACCACCGGATGCGCGCCGCCCCACGGCGACCAGTAGATCGGCCCGTTCTGGAACGTCGACCGCTTCCCCACACCATCGGGGTTGGTCAGCTCGTTGCTGATGGGATAGAGCAGGAAGCTGTTCGGGCCACCGAGGGAGTTGTACTTGTCGCGGATCGCGCCGCACACTTCATACGGGGCGGGCCAGTACACCTGGCAACCGGGCGCGGCGAACGTGGTCACCTCACCCGAGGTGGACGCCAACTGCGCCTCCATGGTCTCCGCCTTGTCGGCGTCTTCCTTGCTGAACCCGTCGGGGATCTCCTGACAGTCCGAGCGCATCTTGCCCGGCACGACCTCCCGGTTCGGGTTCTTGGTCGGCTCCCACGTCTCCGGCTTGACCTTCTGCCCGCCCGGCGGGCCGGCCGGACACGAGCCTTCCTGCGAGGTACGCGTTGTCGACGACGGCTCTCCAGATGGTTGCTGTCGCGGGCCTGTGGTCGGTTGAGGTGACGGCCGAGAGGTCGTCGACGGCGAGGGAGTGATGATACTCGGCGGCGCCGGTGAGGTGGTCGCCGGTGGTCTGGGCGTGGCGGGGGCCGGTGTCGTGGTCGTCGGTATGGTGGCAGCCGGTGGTGTGCTGGAAGGTGTCGTCGGAGTTGGACTATCGGTAGGGGGTTGGGCATGAGCGAGCTGTGTCCCGGCAGCGATCACGAGCACAGCCATACCGACAGCGCTGACATGACGGAGGTTGCGGCGTCTTCGCGAAGCCTCACCCTCTGCTGGACTGAATGACGTTCTCATCAGACCCCCCTCTACCTCATCAGGTTCGCCAGACTGTTGCCGGCGCGGAACTAGAGAATCACATGGGCAACTGCTTGTCACTCTTGCCACACCCGAAAGGTCAACCAGGCCAGCCAATCTTCTCGAACCCGGGTGGCGCAGCCACTGCGTTGACCTGCGAGCCAGCTTGATGCCGCGTTCGACCATGCGTGTAACCAATCGATTGCTACCTGCACATAATGTCTGGCCAGCGTGACGTTTCGCGGATCTGGATCTGTCCGGAATCTGAATCGGTGGCGGCGCGAGGTCGTCGGCCAGGGTGCGAGTCAAGGTCCGGTCAGTCGGCGTGCGGGCAGGTTCCGTGGCGAGCGACCAGTGGGGTGTTGTTACTTCAGGCCGACTTGGAGCGTTATTGTCGCGCGGCCTTCGGGGCGGTGGGCGGGCGCACGCTACACCGGCGGCGTGGGCGGTCAAGCCGCGTATGCCGACCAGGATGGGTGCCAACCGCTCGATGATGGGCCGGAGGGCAAGGTTCTCGGCTTGACCGCCCACTGACGCCGCCGGTGTCGACGCGTTGCGCCCACCGCCCCGAAGGCGCGGCGCGGACACCCGTATCTGGTTGTCTCAGTGCGCTTATCGGGCTCGTCCCTCCAGTGAGGAGCCGTCACGTGTCGTCGTTCGAAGCTGTACTGAAGGATCCGGACCAGTTCATCGCCGCAGTACCCGCGATGCTGGGATTCGTCCCGGAACGCTCGTTGGTCGTCGTCGCACTGCACCACGAGGCGGGACAGCGCTACGCGGTCAAGGTCGCTGTCCCAGCTGGCCGCGGCGGCGCGCCAGATACCAGATCGGAGGGCCTGTTGGCTCATCTCAAACAGCAGTTCAAGGACGCGCTGAGCTCGATCGAGCCCGGCGATGACAAGACCAACGCCCCCGAGGCCCACCGGCTGGTGCGCGATGCGCTCGAAGCCGACACCGTGCTGGCCGGATACGGCGTCAATGACTGCCTTCTGCGTCCCGGCGACCGAGTTCTCATTGTCGCCGCACCCGCCTATTCGCGACTCATCGTCTATTCAGCCCGGATTCTGGCAGCGGCGCTCTGGTCGTTCCGCTCCACGCCATGGGGAGACATCCCGTGAAAGACAACGATGTCACGACGGCGCTCCGTCTTCTGTCGCGACTCGGCCTTACGATCGACGACCTTCCCGAGCGCGGTGACGGCCAGCGATCGGTGCCCACCTTCTCGGAGTACATCGAGCACCTGCGCGCCGCGCTGCCGGACACCACCGTGCACAGCTACGAGCCGTATTGGCGGGCCCTGGAAGATGCTTGGGCCGACCGGCCACTCGACTCCCCCACGACCACCGAGATCGATAAGCTCGTGAAGCAGCGCCGATGCACAGCCGCAGTCCGATCCAATTACCGTGGCGGCCGCGGCGCGGCAGCGAACATGGTGGCTGCGATCCGATGCATTTACCGACATGCCGAAGCAGACAATCTGATTCGACCGTCGGACAACCCGGCGACCAAGGCAGCGAAACCCCGAAGACTGCCGAGCACCCGGCACGCCCTGACATTCGAACAGGTCCGAGAGATCGGGCGAGTGGCATCCACAACAGGAAACGATCAAGAGCTCGATTCGCTGATCGTGCGACTACACATCGAAACCGCGTGCCGCAGGGGCGGTGTACTCTCGCTGACCGTCGACGACCTCAACATCGAAGATTGCCTCATCAAGCTGCGCGAGAAAGGCGAGACCGCACGCTGGCAGCCGATCTCTCCCCTGCTGATGGCTCGGCTGGTCGAACATGTTCGCAGGCGGGGTGGGCCGGAGGCGACCACACAGGTCCTTCGGTATCACAATGGACGCCCGGTCGGCCGTCGCCGCTACGACTACCTGTCGAATCGACTCCGCGAGCACCTCCCCTGGGCCGCCGCCATGCAAGTCAGCGCGCACTGGTTGCGCTACACCACGCTCACCTTCGTCGAGCGCGAGTTCGGTTACGCCGTCGCCCGCGCCTACGCCGGACACAGTGAACCCACCCGCATCGACGGCGCCACCTACACCTACGTCCGGGCCTCGTTGCCGGAGGTGGCCGAGGCGTTGACCGCTGTCTCGGGGCAGTCTCACCCCCTAGCGCACTCCAATCGCCCCGCTCAGACCACGCAAGCCTGAATCCGCATGTGACTGCACAGAAGTTGCTCTTCCATGTGTTTGCACGGCCGGTCTACTGTGACTGCATGACCACCCAACCCGGGGCAAGTTCGCCCACCTCGAGTGACAGAAGTAGCGTGCCGTCACATGAGTGATGATCTGAAGGGCAAAGGCGCGCTGGTCAGTGGGGCGAGCCGGGGTATCGGGCATGCGGTGGCGGCGGAGTTGTTGTCGCGGGGGGCCAGTGTGCTGATCACCGCGCGTAAGCCGGAACCGCTCGAGCAGGCCGCCGAGCAGTTGCGGGCGTTGGGGCATCCGGGGAAGGTGCTCGCGGTGGCGGGGAATTCCGGGGACGCCGGGGCGCGGGCGGAGCAGGTGGCTGCGGCGGTGGCCGAGTTCGGGTCGCTCGACATTCTGATCAACAACACCGGGATCAATCCGGTGTACGGCGCGCTGATGGACGCCGACCTGGATGCCGTGCGCAAGATCTTCGACGTGAATGTCGTCGCGGCGCTGGGTTATATCCAGGAGGCCTACAAGGCGTGGATGCGGGACAACGGCGGGGCCGTGGTGAACCTGGCCAGCGTGGCCGGGATCCGCTCCACCGGGGTGATCGCGGCGTACGGTGCGTCCAAGGCCGCGCTCATTCGGCTCACCGAGGAGCTGGCGTGGCAGTTGGGGCCGCGTATTCGGGTGAACGCGGTCGCGCCCGGCGTGGTGAAGACGAAGTTCGCGGACGCGCTGTACTCGGCCGATGAGGAGGCCGCCGCCAATGCCTATCCGATGAAGCGGCTCGGCAAGCCGGAGGATGTGGCGGCGCTGGTGGCGTTCCTGGCGTCGGATCAGGCGTCGTGGATCACCGGAGAGACCGTGCGCGTGGACGGCGGACTGCTGTCCACCGGCGGCATCTGAGGTTCGCCCCCGCAGCCGGGGCTGGCATCGCTCGGCGAGTCGGAACCGCGAAGAACGCTCGTGGCTCGCCACCCGTGCCCCCGGGCGCTCGGCATCAGCATCCCCGGGCGGCGGCTCAAACCAGTTCGGCGAGTTTGCGTTCCAGCACCGCCCGCTCACGATCGTTGCCGCACAGTCGAATCGCGTCCTGGTATTCGGTGCGCGCTTCGGTGGTGCGGCCCAGGCGGGCCAACAGTTCGGCGCGCACGGTCGGCAGCAGGTGCGAGGTGGAAAGGCTTCCGCTCGAAGCCAATTGATCGACGATCGGGAGGGCGGCGGCGGGGCCGTGCGCCATGGATACCGCGACCGCGCGGTTGAGGTCGACGATGGGGGCCGGGCGCAGGCGGCCCAGCGCCTCGTAGAGCACCACGATGCGCTCCCAGTCGGTCTCCTCGACCGAGGGGGCGACGGCGTGGCATTCGGCGATGGCGGCTTGCAGGCCGAAAGCGCCCAGGCCCCTGCCGATCTCGGCGGCGCGGGCCAGGGCGGCCTGGCCGCGCCGGATGGCGGACCGGTCCCAGCGGCGGCGGTCCTGGTGTTCGAGCAGGATCGGTTCGCCGTCGGGTCCGGTGCGGGCCGGGAAGCGCGCCGCGGTGAGTTCGAGCAGGGCCAGCAGTCCGTGGGTTTCGGGTTCCGTGGGTACCAGCCGGGCCAGCACCCGCGCGAGACGCCGTGCCTCACTGGCGAGGTCGAGTCGGATCAGGTCGTCACCGGAGCTGGCCGACGAGCCCTCGGTGAAGATCACGTAGACCACCGAGAGCACCGAGACAAGACGTTCTGCCCGTTTGTCGGCGGGTGGAACCTCGAACGGAACCCGCGCCGCCGCAAGGGTTTTCTTGGCGCGGGTGATGCGCGCCTGCACGGTGGCGGTGGGTACCAGGAACGCCTTGGCGATCTCGTCGCTGGTGAGACCGCCGACCACCCGCAGCGTGAGGGCGACCCGAGCTTCCGCCGACAGCACCGGATGACAGGCGGTGAACATGAGCGCCAGCACGTCGTCGTCGATCTGATCGGGATCCCACGGCATATCCGGTTCCGAGTCCACGGGGGTCGCGCCCGCGACGATCCCGCCCTCCCCCAGCCCGTGCGCGAGGTCGGCGTAGCGATCGTCGAGGGCGGCGCGGCGGCGGAAGGTGTCGATCGCGCGCCGACGGCCGACGGTGAGCAGCCAGCCCGCCGGATTACGCGGCGCGCCATCGCGCGGCCAGCTCACCAGCGCCTCGGCCAGCGCCTCCTGCGCGAGGTCCTCGGCCAGCGAGAAATCCCCGGTGTAGCGGGCGAGCGCGCCGACGATCCGGGCGGATTCGATCCGCCAGACCGCGGCGACGCTCTCCCTGCTCGCGACCTCACTCATGCGCTCGGACGCTCAGAGCTGACCGGTCTCTTCGCGCCAGGCCCGCTCCCGCTTGACCCACTCGTTGTCCTGCGGAAATTCGTCGATGCTGGGCACACGGCGGATCTCGGTCTTGATGCCCGGACCGGTCATGGGCATCCGCTTGGCCCATTCGACGGCCTCCTGCTTGGAGGTCACGTTCAGGATGTAGTAACCGCCGAACAGTTCCTTGGTCTCGCCGTACGGTCCGTCGGTGACCACGGGGGTCTCCGACGAGTAGTCCACGACCACGCTCTCCGCCGGGTCGTCGAGCCCCTCGGCGGCGACCAGTACGCCCGCCCGGATGAGCTCGTCGTTGAAGCGGCCCATGGTCTCGAGCATCTCGTTGAAGTCGACCTCGGCGAACCGGGCGAAGCCTTCGTCGGTGGCGCGCATGATCAGCATGTACTTCATGGTTGTCTCCTCGGTGTCGCGGGTCCCTCTCGAACCCTCTCATCCCTAGGTCGAACGGGCGCGACATCGAATCGACACGGCCGCGAATTTTTCTCGCGAATTTTTTCTACAGCGCTGCCGGGCTGTCCAGCCGCAGCACGCAGCGGGTGCCGGAGTAGATGGTGGGCATGCACTGATTGCAGTGGATACAGGCCGACCGCCGGGTCCGGTCGGCTTCGATGCGCCGCACCAGATCGGGTTCCCGCAGCAGTGCCCGGCCCATGGCGACGAAATCGAAGCCCTCGGACATGGCGAGCTTCATGGTGTCGTGGTTGGTGATGCCGCCGAGCAGGATCAGCGGCATGGTCAGCTCCCGCCGGAACTGGCGGGCGCGGTCGAGCAGATATGCCTCCCGGTACGGGTATTCCCGCAGGAAACCGCGGCCGATGAGCCGGAATCCCCAGCGTGCCGGGGGCAGCAGCACCTGAGCGAACTCGTGGCGCGGCGCATCGCCGTGGAAGTACAGCATGGGGTTGAGCAGGGAGCTGCCCGCGGTCAACTCCAGGGCGTCGAGCGCGCCGTCCTGTTCCAGCCAGGCCGCGACCCGCAGTGATTCGGGCAGCCGGAGACCGGCGCGCACGCCGTCCTCCATATTCAGCTTGGCGATGACGGCGAGCCGGTCACCCACGGCGTCGCGCACGGCACGGGCGATCTCGCGCGCCAGCCGGGCGCGATTGGCCAGCGAGCCCCCGTAGCCGTCCTTGCGCCGGTTGAGCAATGGGCTGAGGAAGGAGCTCACCAGATAGTTGTGGCCGAAATGGATTTCGATCGCGTCGAATCCGGCCTCCTCGGCGATCCGGGCCGCGGCGGCGTGTTCGGCGATGATGCCCCGGATCTCGGTGTCGTCCGGGACGTGCATGGGACGCATGCCGAGCGGACTGAACAGGCGGCTGGGCGCGAGTGCGGGCGCGCGATTGGAGGCAGCGTTGGCGACCGGCCCGGCGTGGCCGATCTGGGCACTGGCCAGGGCACCGGCGGCGTGCACGGCATCGGTGAGCCGCCGCAGCCCCGGTACCGCCTCGGGCCGCATCCAGATCTGATGCCGGTCGGTGCGGCCGCCGGGTGCGGTGGCGCAGTAGGCGACGGTGGTGAGTCCGACTCCGCCCGCGGCCATTTCGCGGTGAAAGGCGATGAGCTCGTCGGTCACGAGCGCGTCGGGGGTGCGGCCCTCGAAGGTCGCGGCCTTGATCACCCGGTTGCGCAGGGTGATCGGGCCGAGCCGGGCGGGTGCGAAGATCTCGGTCATGCCCGGCCGCCCGGTGATGTCAGCCCGGCGACGACGAAATCGCGCAGGGCCGCCACGGATTCCGGCGATACGGTGGTGTCGGTGCCGAAGCGGCTGATGATGAGATCGAAGGCCAGTCTCCAGCGACGGCGACTGTCGGCCGGGGTGAGTTCGGGTAGCAGGCCGACCCACGAATCCATGTGGAACCAATGGCGAGTCCACGTCATCGGATACCGGCCCAGTACCAGCTGCGCGAGCAGCCGCAGGTGCAGCCGCCCGACCGGATCGCCCGAGAGCTCCACGAACGGCGCGATGACCGCGTCCACCACCGTCGGCACCGCGGCGTGCTCGGTGTCCAGATCGGTGAGCCGGTCGGCCCACAGCGGGCCGAGACGATCCTCGATGAGCGCGGCGACCAGGTTTTCCTTCGAACCGAAGTGGTAGTGCACGGCAGCGGGATTGGCCCCCGCCGCCGTGCAGATCCCGCGCACCGAGACATCCTCGTAGCGCTCGGTCAACAGCAGTTTCTCGGCGGCGGCCAGCAGCCGGTCGCGGGTACCCGCCCGCGCGGATGTCTTCTCGACCATGAGAGAAGTGAAACACGTTGCATTCGTCGTTTCAATCATTGATTGAAACGCGTGTGGAGCGGCTAGCGCCAGAGCAGCGCGGCGGTGGTGTCGCTGTGGCGGTAACGCAGGTACTTCTCCACGGTCTCGGTCGGCACGGCGGCGGTCGCGGTGGCGAAGGTGATCACCAGGAACTCCTTCTCACTGCCATTGCGCCACTTACCCGTCTCCCAGTGCTCGACGTACATGCCCGGGCCGAGCTTCACATCGCCGTCGTCGAACTGGTCGACCGCCGCGGTCGCGGTGGCCGCATCGCCCATGCCCAGGATCAGCTGCGTGAGGATGAGGTCGCCGCCCTCGGCCGACCAGGTCAGCTCCGCCGCGTACTCGCAGCCGAGATTGGTGAGTGTGCCGTTCTCCTCGATGGGGGCGCAACTGGTGTCGTCCTTGCCCTGCACCCACTGCGCCTGCAAGGCCACATCGCCGAGCCGGAAGTTCCAGTCGCCGCCGTACTCGGTGTAGCTGAGTTTCGCGCCCGCCGCCGGTTTCGTGGTGGGGGCGGCGGTCGTGGTGGTGCGGGTCGTGGTGGTGGGGGCGGCGGAGGTCGTCGCCGTGGCGGTGGTCGTGGTGGCGGCGGCCTGCTTGTCGTCATCCTTGCCGGTGACGACCACGACCGCGCCGATGACCAAGCCCAGCGCGGCCACCACGACCACCGCTAGGGTGATGAGCAGGCCGTTGTTCTTCTTGGGCGGCATCGGCTGATAGCCGGGCGGCTGATAGCCCTGCTGGAAGTCGGGCTGCTGGTACCCGGCCTGAGGTTCGGGCTGCTGGTATCCCGGCGGTTGATAGCCCGGTTGTTGATAGCCCGGCTGCTGGTAACCCTGCTGCTCCCAGCCCGGCTGACTCGCCTGGGGTCCGGGCGGCGGCACCGGCTGCCCCCACCCGGCCGGGTCCTGTTGCGGTTGCTGGCCGTACCCGTACGGGTCGTGCCCAGGTGGGTATGTCATCGCGTTGCTCCTCCCCGATCACTGCTGACCTCGTGACCCTACCGAATCAGACAAAACGCGCCCGCACCGAACGCTCCGTGCGGACCGTGATGCAATCACCGGGTGAGCTGCGATCTCCTCGTCTGCGGGCTCGGCCCCGCCGGGCGAGCCCTCGCCCACCGGGCACTGGCCCACGGGCTGTCGGTCACCGTGGTCGACCCGCATCCGAACCGGCGATGGACGGCCACCTACGCCGCCTGGGCCGACGAGCTGCCGCCCTGGCTGCCGTCCGCGGCCGTCGCGGCGACGGTCGTGAACCCCGCCGCCTGGGCGCTGTGCCGCGTCGACCTGCACCGCGCCTACTCCGTGTTCGACACGACGGCCCTGCAACGCTGCCTGGACCTGACCGGGGCGGAGATCGTCGCCGACAGCGTCGTGGAAATCCTTCCCGCCCACCGTGATCGGACCGAGAGCGTCCGGCTCGCCTCGGGCTCGGTCCGCACCGCCGGACGCGTCGTCGACGCCCGCGGGCTCACCCGCTCCCCCGCTCGCGCCGAGCAGACCGCCTTCGGCGTGGTGGTCGATCGCGATCCGGAGTTCGACACCCTGTTCATGGACTGGCGTCCGGACAATGGCGCGGATGCGGCGGCACCGCGGTCGTTCCTCTACGCGATCCCGCTGAACGAGCACAGCATGCTGCTCGAGGAAACCTGTCTGGCGGGCCGCCCTGCTCTCGGCACCGCCGAACTCCGCACCCGGCTGCA
This sequence comes from Nocardia sp. CC201C, assembly GCF_030010695.1. Lineage (NCBI taxonomy): Bacteria > Bacillati > Actinomycetota > Actinomycetes > Mycobacteriales > Nocardiaceae > Nocardia > Nocardia sp. CC201C. The sequence goes on along the minus strand of NZ_JASCXP010000219.1, from coordinate 353 downwards.
CCACCGCTTGCGTTCGCGAGGCATCACAGTCGGCGTGGACGCGCCCGTCGAGCGGGTCCGGTTTCCCGTTCAGGGGGGTAGACCGAGCCGCCGTGGCTTCGGCGCGGCCGGTGCGCTCACCCACCCCGCCACCGGATACAGCGTCGCCACCGCCCTGTACACCGCCGACGACCTGGCCGCCGGACACTCGCTCTGGTCGCCATCGGCGCGGGCGGTCCATGCCCTGCGGCTGGCGGGCCTGCGCGCCCTGCTCGCCCTCCCCGCACCGGAGGTGCCGGTATTCTTCGACGCCTTCTTCGCGCTGCCACCGCAGCTGCGGCGCGCGTACCTCTCCGGCCGCGACGACCTACCCG
>NZ_JASCXP010000218.1:0-12290 GCF_030010695.1 Nocardia sp. CC201C | reverse complement strand
TCCGGTGGGTGCGGTCACGGTCGGCCTGAAGGGTGAGCAGCTCGCCGAGATGGGCACCATGGCCGCCGGCGAGGCCAAGGTGCGCATGTTCTCCGACGACGGCCACTGCGTGTACGACCCGCTGATCATGCGCCGCGCCCTGGAGTACGCGAACTCCCTGGGCGTACTCATTGCCCAGCACGCGGAGGAGCCGCGGCTCACCGAGGGCGCGGTGGCGCACGAGGGCCCGAACGCGGCCCGGCTGGGTCTGGCCGGCTGGCCGCGCGCCGCCGAGGAGTCCATCGTGGCCCGCGACGCGCTGCTGGCTCGCGATGCCGGTGCGCGCGTGCACATCTGCCACGCCTCCACCGCCGGAACCGTGGAACTGCTGAAATGGGCCAAGGCGCAGGGGATCTCGATCACCGCCGAGGTCACCCCGCACCACCTGCTGCTGGACGACTCGCGGCTGGAGACCTACGACGCGGTGAACCGGGTGAACCCGCCGCTGCGCGAGGTCTCCGATGTGGAGGCGCTGCGCCGGGCACTGGCCGACGGCGTCATCGACTGTGTCGCCACCGATCACGCCCCGCACGCCGAACAGGACAAGTGCTGCGAGTTCGCGGCCGCCCGCCCCGGCATGCTCGGCCTGGAGACGGCACTGTCCATCATCGTGGCGACCATGGTGCGCACCGGTCTGCTGGACTGGCGCGGCGTGGCCGCGGTGATGAGCGAGAACCCGGCCCGCATCGCGGGCCTGGCGGATCAGGGTCGGCCGATCGAGGTGGGTGAACCGGCCAATCTGGTGCTGGTCGATCCGGAGACGTCGTGGACGGTGCGGGCGAAGGATCTCGCCAGCATCTCCGACAACACGCCGTTCGAGGCGATGACGCTGCCCGGGTCGGTGACCGCCACCTTCCTGCGCGGCCGCAATACCGCGCGCGATGCGGCACGGATCGCCGGGGGAGCCCGGCGGGCGGGGAACCGAGGAGGACCGTGATGGAGCGAACGCTGTGGGTGGTCGGATGCCTGGCGGTGTTCCTGCTCGGCCTGTGGCTGATGTACCGGGCGTGGACGGGCCGGGCCCGACGCCAGGCCGGTGCGATCGGCGACCTCCCGACGGTGCCCGCCGATTGCGGCGCGCAACTGCTGGAGCCGACCACGGGCCTGTACCTGGGCAGCACCCTGGCCCCCAGCTGGATTCAGCGGATCACGGTGGGTGATCTGGGTTTCCGCGCCACCGCGGAGATGACCCGCTTCGAGCGCGGCATCCTGCTGGAGCGCGACGGCAACGCGCCGATCTGGATTCCGGCGGAGTCCATCACCGCGGTGCGCGCCGAACGGGGCCATGCGGGCAAGGTGATGACCGAAGATGGTGTGCTGGTCATTCGCTGGACGCTGCCGACCGGAACCGAGGTGGATACCGGATTCCGGGGTGACGACAAGACGGTGTACCCGGCGTGGACGACGGCGGGTGCGATGAACGGAGACACGGCATGAACGGTCAGGGACCGGAGGCGGCAGCCTGCGTAACCACGGAGGTCCCCCGTGCAGGCCGGAAAGGACACGGCATGAGCGGCGTAAGGGTTGGGTTCGGGGCAGACACTGCCGTAATGGTGCTGGAGGACGGCCGGGTTTTCCGGGGCTCGACCTTCGGTGCCGTGGGACAAACGTTGGGTGAGGCGGTGTTCTGCACCGCCATGACGGGGTACCAGGAGACGCTCACCGACCCCAGCTACGACCGCCAGATCGTGGTGGCCACCGCGCCCCAGATCGGCAATACCGGCTGGAACGACGAGGACGACGAGTCCGCGAAGATCTGGGTGGCGGGCTACGCGGTGCGTGACCCCGCGCGCCGCGCCTCCAACTGGCGCGCCAACCGCACCCTGGCCGACGAGCTGGAGAACCAGAACATCGTCGGCATCGCGGGGATCGACACCCGCGCCCTGGTGCGCCACCTGCGCACCCGCGGCTCCATGAAGGCGGGCATCTTCTCCGGCGACTCCCTCGCCGATTACGAGGAGCTGGTGGATCGCGTCACCGGCCAGCCGTCCATGCTGGGCGCGGACCTGGCGGGCGAGGTGTCCACCGACGAGATGTACACCATCGAGCCGGTCGGCGAGCACCGCTTCACGGTGGTGGCGGTGGATCTGGGCATCAAGTCCAACACGCCGCGCATGTTCGCCCAGCGCGGGATGCGGGTGCACGTGGTGCCGTCGAACGTCACCCTGGACCAGATCAAGGAGCTGAACCCGAACGGGGTGTTCCTGTCCAACGGTCCGGGCGATCCGGCCACCCAGGACGACGCCGTCGCGCTCACCCAGGGGGTGCTGGGCGAGGGCCTGCCGCTGTTCGGCATCTGCTTCGGCAACCAGATCCTGGGCCGGGCGCTGGGCCGCACGACCTACAAGATGAAGTTCGGCCACCGCGGCATCAATATCCCGGTCGTCGAACACCACTCGGGCCGGATCTCGATCACCGCGCAGAACCACGGCTTCGCCCTGGAGGGTGAGCGCGGCGAGGTCTTCGACACCCCGTTCGGCAAGGCCGAGATCGACCACGTGTGCGCCAACGACGGCACCGTCGAGGGTCTGCGCCTCGTGGACGGCAAGGCGTTCTCCGTCCAGTACCACCCGGAAGCGGCCGCCGGACCCCATGACGCCGCCTACCTGTTCGACCGCTTCGCAACGCTGATGGAAGGAGCCTGATGCCTCGCCGCACCGATCTCAACCACATCCTGGTGATCGGCTCGGGCCCGATCGTCATCGGCCAGGCTTGCGAGTTCGACTACTCCGGCACCCAGGCGTGCCGGGTGCTGCGGTCCGAGGGGCTGCGGGTGTCGCTGGTGAACTCCAACCCGGCGACCATCATGACCGATCCGGAGTTCGCCGACTCCACCTACGTGGAGCCGATCACCCCGGAGTTCGTCGAGAAGGTCATCGCCAAGGAACGCCCCGACGCGATCCTGGCGACGCTGGGCGGTCAGACCGCGCTGAACACCGCGGTCGCCCTGCACGAGAACGGCGTGCTGGAGAAGTACAACGTCGAGCTCATCGGCGCGGACTTCGACGCCATCCAGCGCGGTGAGGACCGGCAGAAGTTCAAGGACATCGTCGCCAAGGTGGGCGGCGAGTCGGCTCGCTCCAAGGTCTGCTACACCATGGACGAGGTGCGCGACACCGTTGCGGAACTGGGTTTCCCGGTGGTGGTGCGGCCGTCGTTCACCATGGGCGGGCTGGGTTCGGGCATGGCCTACAACGATGAGGATCTCGACCGCATCGCCGGTGGCGGCCTGGCCGCCTCGCCGACCGCGAACGTGCTCATCGAGGAATCCATCCTGGGCTGGAAGGAATTCGAGCTCGAGCTCATGCGCGACGGCAAGGACAATGTCGTCATCGTCTGCTCCATCGAGAACGTGGATCCGATGGGCGTGCACACCGGTGACTCGATGACCGTCGCCCCGGCCATGACCCTGACCGACCGCGAATACCAGAAGATGCGCGATCTCGGCATCGCCATCCTGCGCGAGGTCGGCGTGGACACCGGCGGCTGCAATATCCAGTTCGCGGTGAACCCGGTCGACGGCCGCCTGATCGTCATCGAGATGAACCCACGCGTGTCGCGCTCGTCCGCACTGGCTTCCAAGGCAACGGGTTTCCCCATCGCCAAGATCGCCGCCAAGCTGGCCATCGGCTACACCCTCGACGAGATCGTCAACGACATCACCAAGGAGACCCCGGCCTGCTTCGAGCCCACGCTCGACTACGTGGTCGTCAAGGCTCCGCGCTTCGCCTTCGAGAAGTTCCCCGGCGCCGACCCCACGCTGACCACCACCATGAAGTCGGTCGGCGAGGCGATGTCGCTGGGCCGCAACTTCTCCGAGGCGCTGGGCAAGGTGCTGCGTTCGCTGGAGACCAAGGCCACCGGCTTCTGGACCCAGCCGGACGGCGAGTGGACCGATGTGCAGGCGGTTCTCGACGATCTGAAGGTGCCCACCGAGGGCCGCATCTACCAGGTGGAGCGGGCGCTGCGGTTGGGCGCGAGCGTCGAGGACGTGGCGGCCGCCTCGGGTGTCGACCCGTGGTTCGTGGCCGAGGTCGCCGGTCTGGTGGAGCTGCGCCGGGAGATCATCGACGCGCCCGTGCTGGACGAGCCGCTGCTGCGCCGCGCCAAGCACTACGGTCTGTCCGATCGCCAGATCGCTTCGCTGCGACCGGAACTCGCCGGTGAGAACGGGGTGCGCGAGCTGCGGCACCGGCTCGGCATCCGCCCGGTGTTCAAAACCGTCGACACCTGCGCGGCGGAGTTCGAGGCCAGGACGCCGTACCACTACTCGGCCTACGAACTCGATCCGGCCGCCGAGTCGGAGGTCGCGCCGCAGCGCGAACGCGACAAGGTGATCATCCTGGGTTCGGGTCCCAACCGCATCGGCCAGGGCATCGAATTCGACTACAGCTGCGTGCATGCCGCGCAGACGCTGTCGGAGGCCGGGTTCGAGACCGTCATGGTCAACTGCAACCCGGAGACCGTGTCCACCGACTACGACACCGCCGACCGGCTGTACTTCGAGCCGCTCACCTTCGAGGACGTGCTCGAGGTGTACCACGCGGAAACCGAGTCGGGCACGGTCGCGGGCGTCATCTGCCAGCTGGGCGGCCAGACTCCGCTGGGCCTGGCGCAGCGGCTGACCGACGCCGGGGTGCCGGTGGTCGGCACCTCCGCCGCCGCCATCGACCTGGCCGAGGACCGCGCCGAATTCGGTGACGTGCTGGTCGCGGCCGGGCTCCCGGCCCCGAAGTACGGCACCGCCACCACCTTCGAGCAGGCCAAGAAGATCGCCGCCGAGATCGGCTACCCGGTGCTGGTGCGGCCGTCCTACGTGCTGGGCGGTCGCGGTATGGAGATCGTCTACGACGAGCAGACGCTCGAGGGCTACATCTCCCGCGCCACCGATATCAGCCCGGATCGCCCGGTGCTCATCGACCGGTTCCTGGAGGACGCCATCGAGATCGACGTCGACGCCCTGTGCGACGGCGACGAGGTGTACCTGGGCGGCGTCATGGAGCACATCGAGGAGGCCGGTATCCACTCCGGCGACTCCGCGTGCGCCCTGCCGCCGATCACCCTGGGGCGCAGCGATATCGAGGCCGTGCGCCGCTCCACCGCCGCGCTGGCCAAGGGTATCGGCGTCAAGGGGCTGCTGAACGTGCAGTACGCGCTCAAGGACGATGTGCTCTACGTGCTCGAGGCCAATCCGCGCGCCAGCCGCACCGTGCCGTTCGTATCCAAGGCCACTGCGGTGTCGCTGGCCAAGGCCGCGGCGCGGATCGCGCTCGGGGCCAGCATCGCCGACCTGCGCAAGGAGGGCATCCTGCCGCCCGAGGGCGACGGCGGGCACGCGCCCTTCGACGCCCCGGTGGCGGTCAAGGAGGCGGTGCTGCCGTTCCACCGCTTCCGCCGCCCGGACGGCAGCGGTATCGACTCGCTGCTCTCGCCGGAGATGAAGTCCACCGGTGAGGTGATGGGCATCGACGCCGATTTCGGCACCGCCTTCGCCAAATCGCAGGCGGCGGCCTACGGTTCGCTGCCGACCGAGGGAACCGCGTTCGTCTCCATCGCCAACCGCGACAAGCGGGCCATGGTGTTCCCGGTGAAGCGCCTGCACGACTTGGGATTCCGCATCCTGGCCACCGACGGCACCGCGGAGATGCTGCGCCGCAACGGCATTCCGTGCGAGCGGGTGCGCAAGCACTCGGACCCGGAGCCCGTTCAGGGGCGTTCGGGCAGCGCGGACGCGACGCTCGCGCCCAGCATCGTGGACATGATCAAGGACGGGGACGTCGACATCGTCTTCAACACCCCGTACGGCAACAACGGTCCGCGCGTGGACGGCTACGAGATCCGCACCGCCGCGGTGGGCGCGAACATCCCGTGCATCACCACGGTGCAGGGTGCGGCGGCCGCGGTGCAGGGCATCGAGGCCACCATCAACGGCGGTATCGGCGTGCGGTCCCTGCAGGAACTCCACACCACCCTGCGGGGCTGACCCGATGACCACATTCGGGGTGCGGTTGCGGGAGGCGATGCGTGCGCACGGTCCGCTGTGCGTGGGCATCGACCCGCATCCACCGCTGCTGCGGGCCTGGGGGCTGAGTGAGGACGTGACCGGGCTCAAGGCGTTCACCGACGCCTGCGTGGAAGCCTTCGCCGGTCGCGTCGCCCTGGTCAAACCCCAGGTGGCCTTCTTCGAGGCGTACGGCTCCGGCGGCATCATGGTGCTGGAGGAGGCCATCGGCGAGCTGCGGGAGGCGGGCACGCTGGTGCTCGCCGACGCCAAGCGCGGCGATATCGGTTCCACCATGGACGCCTACGCCCACGCCTGGCTGGGCGACGGTCCGCTCGGCAGTGACGCGGTGACCGTCTCGCCGTATCTCGGATTCGGTTCGCTCGCACCGGCACTGGAGTTGGCGCGCGCCAACGACCGGGGTGTGTTCGTGCTGGCGGCGACCTCCAATCCGGAAGCGGCCGAGCTGCAACGCATCACCGGCCCGGACGGCCGCAGCATCGCCCAGCGCATGGTCGACGACGCCGCCGCCCACAATGCCGGGGCCGAGTTCGGTTCCGTGGGTGTGGTGGTCGGCGCGACCCTCACCGAGGCACCCGACCTGAGCGCGCTCAACGGCCCGATTCTCATGCCGGGTGTGGGCGCGCAGGGCGGGGGAGCGGACTCCATCCGGAAACTGGTGCGCGACAGCGATCTCGGTGCGGTGGTGCCGAACGTCTCGCGTGAGGTGCTGAAGGCCGGTCCGTCGGTGGGCGCGCTGCAGGTGCGCGTGCATCGGCTCACCGACGAATTCGAGTTCCTGCGAGACTGATTCGACCGGGTGAACCTGTGCTGTTCGACACCGCTGTTCGACACCGCGCCCGCCGCGTACGCTGAGCCGGTGATGTCGACGGCACAGGTTCTCGCACTCGCCGGAGTGATTCTGCTCGGATCCATGACACCCGGCCCCGATTTCGTCATCGTCGTGCGCAACAGCGCCGTCTCGGGTCGCCGCGCCGGAATCGCCAGCGCGGCGGGTATCGCCGCGGGCGTCTTCGCGTGGTCGCTGATCACGGCCGTCGGCATCGCCGGACTGCTGGCCGCCTCGGCCGTGGCCTACACCGCGGTGAAGCTGGTCGGCGCGGCCTACCTCGCCTACCTCGGGGTGCGCGCCCTGCTGGCGGCGCGGCGCGGGGACTACGAACTCGACGCCGAGGCGGGACCGCGGCGGCACGGCCTGCGCATGGCCTTCCGGCAGGGTCTGCTGAACAATCTGCTCAACCCCAAGGCCGCGGTGTTCTTCATCGCCCTGGTGCCGCAGTTCCTGCCCGCCGATCCGTCGGCGCTGAGCACCCTCGAGCTGGCCCTGGTCTGCACGGTCGTGAACCTGACCTGGTTCGTGACCCTGGCCGTGGCCATCGGCGCGTTGCGTCACGTCTTCACCCGCCAGCGGGTGCGGCGGGCCATCGATGCGGCCATGGGCACGCTCATGGTGGCGCTCGGCCTCCGGATCGCCGTGCAGAGCAGCTGACCGCTGTCGCCGCGCGTCCGATCGGGGCGCGAGAGCAGCTGACCGCTGTATCGCGCGTCCGATCGGTGGCGCGCACGTGTGTGACCAGCCGAGATCGGTCCGATATGTCCGGTTTCGCTGTGAGCGAAACGGAGCCGGCCAGGTGGCCCTCAGTGCCGTTCTGGCGCACGGTCGCGCCCGTGTCGCACCCGAGAACTACACCGATGTGTTTTCGCCCCTCTGCGGCCCTTTCAGGCCGTGTTCAGCGGGGTTCGAGCGGACTCGGGACCGGGCGGCGGACGCCTCGCGGTGGTAGCGTGTGATGCGCGACACGCGGTGCGGTTTTTGCGCGACACGCCGAGAAATCCGAGAAAATTCCAGGTCGCGTGATCACAGCTCGGTTACGAGGTGACCCGGCGGTAGGGTCTGTCCCCGGCTCACCTGGTGAAAGCGTGAAAACGCCCTGGCTGCAACGGGGTTCGCGATTCTGTGGTTAGTATCGTCGCAGCCGGGCGGAGTCACCCCTCGCGGATGCCCGCTCGGCGCGGCCGTGCCCGGAATCACGCGCTGACCTGGGGGGCGGGTTCGCAATCGCCAGGCGACGTGGGTACGGTCGCTGAGACCGCCGGGGTTCTCCCCGGCGGGAGTAGATGCAATGAACGATGAGACGGAGGAACCGTGGCCCTTCCCCAGCTGACTGACGAGCAGCGCGCCGCTGCTTTGGAGAAGGCGGCTGCCGCTCGCCGCGCTCGGGCGGAGCTCAAGGAGCGCTTGAAGCGTGGCGGCACCGACCTGAAGACGGTCCTTCAGGACGCCGAGAAGGACGAAGTGCTCGGCAAGATGAAGGTTTCGGCTCTGCTGGAAGCCCTGCCGAAGGTGGGCAAGGTCAAGGCTGCTGAGATCATGAGCGAACTGGAGATCGCTCCGACCCGCCGCCTGCGTGGTCTGGGCGACCGGCAGCGCAAGGCGCTGCTGGCCCGGTTCGACTTCAGCGCCGAATAATCCGAGGGTGGTCGAACACACTCGGAAGGGTCGGCTGGTAGTCCTGGTCGGCCCCTCGGCCGTAGGAAAGTCAACCGTCGTGCGCTGTGTGCGCGAACGGTTGCCGGAACTGGTGTTCAGTGTGTCGGCCACCACCCGGGCTCCCCGGCCCGGTGAGGTCGACGGTCGTGACTATCGCTTCGTCACCAGGGAACAGTTCGACGCCATGATCGCGGCGGACGAACTCCTGGAATGGGCCGATATCCACGGCGGGTTGCAGCGGTCGGGCACCCCGGCCGCGCCGGTGCGGGAGGCCCTGGCGGCCGGTCGCTCGGTACTGCTCGAAGTCGATCTCGAAGGGGCGCGCTCGGTCCGCCGGGCGATGCCGGAGGCCCTGCTGGTCTTCCTGGCACCGCCCAGCTGGGACGAGCTGGTATCCCGGCTCACCTCCCGGGGTACCGAATCGCCCGAGGTGATCGAGCGGCGCCTGCAGACCGCGAAAACCGAATTGGCGGCCTGTGACGAGTTCGACATCGTCATAGTGAACGACGAGGTGACCGCCGCCTGTGAGCGGTTGGTATCGTTGTTCGTTAGCACAAATTCGAGGTCTGCCTCGAAGCACGGCTCGTCGGCCCCCTGAAGTCCGCCCGCGGACCTCGCGGCCGACCGGGCCGGACGCCCACCCCGTTGACCATCAACCCCGCAGGAGCCTCCCCAGTGAGTACGGACATGAAGGCCGCCCCCGCCTACGACACTCCGGTCGGCCTGACCAACCCGCCGATCGACGAGCTGCTGGAGCGCACCTCGTCCAAGTACGCGCTGGTCATCTACGCGGCCAAGCGGGCGCGGCAGATCAACGACTACTACAACCAGCTCGGCGACGGCATTCTCGAGTACGTCGGCCCGCTGGTCGAGCCGGGTCTGCAGGAGAAGCCGCTCTCGGTGGCCATGCGTGAGATCCACGCCGATCTGCTCGAGCACTCCGAAGGCGAGTAGGCCGAGCCATTCGGATACACGCCGAGCATGCGGAACGCCCGGCGTGACAACCAACGACGGCGCTGGAGGCACACGGTGACCACTCCCATCACGCCCGCGAGCGTGCCAACCGTCCGGGGCGCGCGGTGACCCGGATCGTCGTCGGCGTCGGCGGCGGCATCGCCGCCTACAAGAGTTGCGCCCTCGTGCGCCGGTTCACCGAGACCGGCCACGAGGTTCGCGTCATTCCCACGCGGTCGGCGCTCGAGTTCGTCGGCAAGGCCACCTTCGAGGCGCTGTCCGGCAATCCGGTCAACACCGGTGTGTTCGCCGATGTGCCCGAGGTGCCGCACGTACGGCTCGGCCAGGAGGCCGACCTCGTCGTCATCGCGCCCGCCACCGCCGACCTCATGGCGCGGGCCGCGCAGGGGCGCGCCGACGACCTGCTCACCGCCACGCTGCTGACCGCCCGATGTCCCGTGCTGTTCGCCCCGGCCATGCACACCGAGATGTGGGAGCATCCGGCCACCCAGGAGAACGTCGCCACGCTGCGCCGCCACGGGGCCATCGTGATGGAACCCGCGCACGGCCGCCTCACCGGCGCCGACACGGGTGCGGGCCGCCTGCCCGAACCCGAGGAGATCTTCGCGCTCGCCTCGCTGCTGCGGGAGCGCGCCGACGCGATTCCGCGTGATCTCGAGGGCCGCCGGATCGTGGTGACCGCCGGTGGCACCCGGGAACCCCTGGATCCGGTGCGCTTCCTGGGCAACCGCAGCTCCGGCAAACAGGGCTACGCGCTGGCCCGGGTGGCCGCGCAGCGCGGGGCGCAGGTGACGCTCATCGCGGGTAACACCATCGGCATGGCGGCTCCGGCCGCGGTCGAGGTCGTCGACATCACCACCGCCGAACAGCTGAAGACCGCGGTCGACAAGCACGCCCTCGGCGCGGACGCGGTGATCATGGCGGCCGCGGTGGCCGACTTCCGGCCGGTGAACGTGGCCGCGGCGAAAATCAAAAAGGGTGCGGGAGAACCGAATTCGATCGAACTCGCCAAGACTCCCGATATCCTGGCGGGGCTGGTGCAAGCCCGTCGGGACGGGCAGCTGCCGGGTACCGCGATCGTCGGTTTCGCCGCCGAGACCGGGGACGAGCACGGCGATGTGCTCACCCATGCCCGCGCCAAACTGGCCCGCAAGGGCTGCGACCTGCTGGTGGTGAACGCCGTCGGCGAGGGCAAGGCGTTCGAGGTGGACCACAACGACGGCTGGCTGCTCGGTGCCGACGGTACCGAGATCGCTTTGGATCACGGGTCCAAGGCGCTGCTCGCCAGCCGCGTGTTGGACGCGCTCGGCCCGCTGCTGCGCTGATCGCGATCGCCACGCCGACGCAACGTACCAATCGGGCGGCAAACTGTCTGGGTCGGTATTGTTTCGTCACCTGGGCGCGGCATCCCGGCCACCCGGTCGTGGCCCACGCGCCCGCAGCTTTGGAATAACCTACAGACACAGGGTTGTGCAGGCGGGGGAGCCCGCTACTGTCGCAAGCCGAACGAGAAACCCGTTGAGGGAGAGGGAAGAACTGTGCGCACGTCTGGCAGCCGCCTATTCACCAGTGAGTCCGTGACCGAGGGTCATCCGGACAAGATCTGTGACGCCATCAGCGATTCCATCCTCGACGCGTTGCTCGCGGCCGATCCGCGCAGCCGGGTCGCGGTGGAGACCATGGTGACCACCGGTCAGGTGCACGTGGCCGGTGAGGTCACCACCTCGGCCTACGCCGACATCCCGACCATCGTCCGCGAGAAGGTCCTGGAGATCGGATACGACTCCTCGGCAAAGGGATTCGACGGCGCGTCCTGCGGCGTGAACGTCGCCATCGGCGCGCAGTCGCCGGATATCGCCCAGGGCGTGGACACCTCGCACGAGGCCCGCGTCGGCGGCGAGGACGACGCCATCGCGCGTCAGGGCGCGGGCGACCAGGGCCTGATGTTCGGCTACGCCACCCGGGAGACCCCGGAGCTGATGCCGCTGCCGATCTCCTTGGCGCACAAGCTGTCCCGGCGTCTCACCGAGGTGCGCAAGTCCGGCGTGCTGCCGTACCTGCGTCCCGACGGCAAGACCCAGGTCACCATCGAGTACGACGGCGACACCCCGGTCCGGCTGGACACCGTGGTCATCTCCACCCAGCACGCCGCCGATATCGACCTCGACAACCTGCTCGCTCCCGATATCCGTGAGAAGGTCGTGGACGCGGTGCTGGGCGACCTGGAACTGCCGAACCCCCTCGATACCTCCGACGTGCGACTGCTGGTCAACCCGACCGGAAAGTTCGTCCTCGGCGGCCCCATGGGCGACGCGGGCCTGACCGGTCGCAAGATCATCGTCGACACCTACGGCGGTATGGCCCGCCACGGCGGCGGCGCCTTCTCCGGCAAGGACCCGTCGAAGGTCGACCGCTCCGCCGCCTACGCCATGCGCTGGGTCGCCAAGAACGTCGTCGCGGCCGGCCTGTCCGAGCGCGTCGAGGTGCAGGTCGCCTACGCCATCGGCAAGGCCGCCCCGGTGGGCCTGTTCGTGGAGACCTTCGGCACCGAGCAGATCGACCCCGCCAAGATCTCCGCCGCCATCGCCGAGGTCTTCGACCTGCGTCCCGGCGCGATCATCCGCGATCTGGACCTGCTGCGCCCGATCTACGCGCCGACCGCCGCCTACGGCCACTTCGGCCGTACCGATGTCGATCTGCCGTGGGAGCGCACCGATCGCGCGGAGAAACTGCGCGCGGCCGCCGGACTGTAATTGGCCGACA
>NZ_JASCXP010000217.1:0-12384 GCF_030010695.1 Nocardia sp. CC201C | reverse complement strand
CCACCGCGAACGCCCCCTGCCGAGATCAGGCAGGGGGCGTCGGAATCCGATCCGGAACGCTGCCGAGCGACTTGGCGAACGCGGCGCGCTCGTACTACTCAGCCGACCGGGGCCGGTTCCCTGCGGCGGGTGATGCGGCGGCGGCCCTCGGTGAGGGCGGTGCGCAGCCCGCGGCGGCGGCCGGTCGCCGGGTCGACCGTCGGCGTGCCGCCGAATGCCTTCTCCGACTTGGTCTCCGGGGCGTCGTCGGTGGTGTGGCGCAGGTACTTGTTGGGCAGCGAGAGCTTCATGATGGTGCGCCACGACTTGGCGTACTGCACCGGCAGCGAACCGGTGGTGTAGGGCAGGTCGTACTTGTCGCACATGGCTCGCACCCGCACGGCGATGGACGCCAGTCGGTTGGAGGGCAGGTCCGGGAAGAGGTGGTGCTCGATCTGGTGCGAGAGGTTGCCGGTCATGAAGTGCATGAGCCGTCCGCCGGAGATATTGGCGCTGCCCAGCATCTGCCGCAGGTACCACTCGGCCTGGTTCTCGGTCTCCACGTCGCGGCGGGTGAATTTCTCCGCGCCGTCCGGGAAGTGCCCGCAGAAGATCACGGCGTTGGTCCACACATTGCGGATCACATTGGCGGTGAAGTTCGCGGTGAGGGTGCCGAAGAACGCCGGACCGGTGAGCAGCGGGAACAGCAGGTAGTCCTTGCCCGCCTGCTTGGCGATCTTCTTCAGCACGAGTTTGCGGTCCTGCTCGAACTGGATGCGCTCGGGGCTGCCCGGCTCCCACTTCTTCTTCGCGACCTTGCCCAGTTCCAGATGCTGGATCGCCACGCCGTATTCGAAGAACATCTGCAACAACAGGTTGTACACCGGCTGCCCCAGGTAGAACGGCGACCAGCGCTGATCGCGGGTGACGCGCAGCAGTCCGTAGCCGATGTCGTCGTCCATGCCCAGCACATTGGTGTACTTGTGGTGCAGGAAGTTGTGGGTGATCTTCCAGTGCTCGGCCGGGCCGACATTGTCCCATTCCCAGCTGGTGGAGTGGATTTCCGGATCGTTCATCCAATCCCACTGGCCGTGCATCACATTGTGGCCGATCTCCATATTCTCGATGATCTTGGCCGTGGACAGCAGGGCCACACCCGCGAACCAGGCGGGCGGGAAGAGGCTCGCGAACAGCACCGCGCGGCCGCTGATTTCGAGGCCGCGCTGCAACCGGATCACATTGCGGATGTACTTGGCGTCGCGTTCGCCACGAGACGATTCGATCTCGCGGCGAATCGCGTCCAGTTCCGCGCCGATGGCTTCGACATCCTCGGGGGTGAGATGTGCGTATTCCTTGACATCCGAGATCGCCATGGTGGTTACACTACCGTAGGTTACGGTCCCGTAGGTTGCCTACGAATGAATCCCTACCGTGTCGAAGAACGCATTGCTTTCGAGATCTCGGTGTGTTATTTGCTCCGCCGCAGCAAACGCGACAGTGACCGGCCGCGCTCACTGTTGCGCGCCTTCTCCCGCAGTGCTTCCTTCTCCTGGTGCGCCTTCTCCTTCAGCGCCGCCTTGGCTTCGCGCAGCACTTCCTTCTCGTGTCGCGCCTTCTCCTTCAGCGCGATCTTGGCCTCGGCCATGGCCGACCGCAGGCCCTGGCGCTTACCGGTGACCGGGTCGACGGGCCAGTGATGCTCGACCAGCCACTCATCACTCGGCATCGACGGCATCGATGGCAGTGATGGCAGCGTGATGCCCGCGAACTTGCGCTCGGACGAGGTCTCCGGTGCGTCGTCGGCGGTGCGCTTGAGGAATCGGTCCGGCAGCGCGAGTTTGTGAATCGTCCGGAAGGCCAGCAGATACTGCTTACCCAGCGAACCGGTGGTGTAGGGCAGGTCGTACTTGTCGCACAGTTCGCGCACCTTCATCGACACCTGGTGGTACCGATTGCTCGGAATGTCCGGGAACAGGTGATGCTCGATCTGGAAGCTCAGATTGCCGCTCATGAACGCCATCACCGGACCCGCCTCGAAATTGGCGCTGCCCAGCATCTGCCGCAGGTACCACTCGCCCTGCGTCTCGTTCTCGAACTGCTCCTGAGTGAACTTCTCGGCCCCGTCCGGGAAATGGCCGCAGAAGATCACCGCGTATGCCCAGAGATTGCGCACCAGATTCGCGGTGGCATTCGCCTTCAGCGTCTGCTTCCATGCCGGACCGGTGAGCGCCGGGAAGATGACGAAGTCCTTGGCGACCTGACGGCCCGCCTTCTTGAAGAACTCCTTGTTCGGCTCCGACAGCACCTGCTTGGGATCGGTCCCCAGATGCTCCTTGACAATCGACAGATCGTGCAGGGCGATACCCCACTCGAACAACGCCGCCAGCACCAGATTCCCCACCGGCTGGGCGAGATTGCGCGGCCGCCATTCCTCGTCGCGGGTCATGCGCAGAATGCCGAAGCCCACGTCGTGGTCCATATCCACGATATTGGTGTAGGTGTGGTGGGAGTAGTTGTGCGCGGCCTTCCACTGCGCCGACGTCGCCGTCATATCCCACTCCCAGGTGGTGGAGTGGATCTCCGGGTCGTTCATCCAATCCCACTGCCCGTGGCTGATGTTGTGCCCGAGTTCCATGTTCTCGATGATCTTGGCGACCGAGAGCAGGGCGGTGCCGGTGATCCAGGCCCAACGCTTCTTGGAGAAGAACAGCGTGGCGCGCCCGGCGGCCTCCAGCGCCCGCTGGGCCGCGATCGTCCGGCGGATGTACTTGGCGTCGCGCTCGCCGAGCGAGAGCTCGACCTCACGACGAATGGCGTCGAGCTCCTGGCCCAGGGTCTCGATATCGGCTTCCGTCAGATGGGCGAAAGCCTTGATGTCGGTGATGGCCACTGTGTTTTCTGCCTCCGCTTCGCTCCGGCGGGTTCACGGCCCAGGAGGTCTCGGTTCTTCCCTCCCTCCGCTCCTCCGCTTCGCGCCCCGCTCCGGACGGTCCAGAATCGAGACGGTCCGCGAACCAGGGGGAAGTCGGTGAGTTAGGGAGATATCTGCTTCGAGGGTAGCTGTTCTCGGGTGTCCGGTGCTCGGTCGGACCGCCGTCACACATCCAGGGTGCAGTCGCCCGCGGCGGCGGAGATGCAGGTCTGCACCTTGTCACCGGCGCGATGTTCGTTGCCGTTGCGCAGATCTCGCACGTGACCATCGGTGATGGTCACCACGCAGGTCTGGCAGATGCCCATCCGGCAGCCGAACGGCATGCGCACGCCCGCGCCCTCACCGGCCTGGAGCAGACTGGTCGCCCCGTCGATCTCCACGCTGCGGCCGGTCTTGGCGAAGGTGACGGTACCGCCCTCGCCGACCGCCGAGCGTTCGATCTCGAAGCGCTCCACATGCAGGCGCTCCGGGATACCGGCGGCGGCCCAATGCTTTTCGGCGGCGTCCAGCATGGCGGCCGGGCCGCAGGCCCAGGTGTCGCGTTCGCGCCAGTCCGGGACGCGCCGGTCCAGTTCGGCCAGGTCGAGCTTGCCGTGCTCACCGGTGAAATGCAGGTCGGCGGTGAAACTCGGGTGCCGCTCGTGCAATTCGCGCAGTTCCTCGCCGAACATCACATCGTCGGGGGTGCGGGCGGAGTGCACGTGCACCACATCCGGCACCACCCCGCGACGGTCCATGGTGCGCAGCATGGCCATGACCGGAGTGATGCCCGAGCCCGCCGTGAGGAAAAGCACCTTGGCGGGCGGCGGCTCGGGCAGCACGAAGCCGCCCTGCGGCGCGGCCAGCCGCACCACGCTGCCGACCGGAACGCCCGACACCAGGTGGCTGGAGAGGAAACCCTCCGGCATGGCCTTGACCGCGATGGAGATGAGCCGCTTGGACCGATGGCCCGGATCGGTCCAATCCGGGGGACAGGTCAGCGAGTACGAGCGCCAGTGCCAGCGGCCGTTCACCAGGACGCCGATGCCGATGTACTGGCCCGGCTCGAACTTGAAGTCGAAACCCCAGCCCGGCTTGATCACCAGCGTGGCCGAATCGGCGGTCTCCTTGCGCACCTCCACGATGCGCCCGCGCAGCTCCCGCGCCGACCACAGCGGATTCACCAGGTGCAGGTAGTCGTCCGGCAGCAGCGGCGTGGTGATGCGGGCCGCGGCCCCGCGCAGCGCCTCCATCCGGGTGCGCCCCGCCGGACCGTGTTCGGCGACCGGAGCCTCCAGCCACTCCCGCAGCCCTCGCATACCCCCAACTTTCAAACCCATGATCGCGGACGCTCTTCCTCGTCATCGTGTGCGCTGCTCGCGCGCTGTGCTTCTCCCGCGGCCGACCTCGTTGCCACCGCCGCGGCGCAATGGGCGCGCATCCGCACGCCTCCGCCGCCAAGGTTACGGCATCGTAGGTTACGGTGCCGTCGTCGCCGAGGGAAGAGGGAGCATGGCCCGGGCGCGGCCACTTCGCCGGGGGGTACGGGGCTGAGCCCCCGATCCCCATCGCCCCCGGAGAATTCCGGCTACAGCAAATCCAGCAGGAACGGCAGTTCCTGGGTGGCGTACCAGGCCAGTTGGTGGTCCTCGGCGTCGCCGAGCACGAATTCGGCGTCCGGATCGCCCATATCGGCGGCGTCGATGACATCCACCGCCTTGGCCACGGCGGGTTCGGCCTCCACCAGGTCCAGATGCACGGAGGCGACGCGGTTCCAGGTGATGGGGCCGCTCAGCCGCACCACCGCGTCATCGAGGTCCGGGCGCAGGGTCGCGCCCTCCACATCGGCGGCGACGACGGCACGGCGGTAGACGGGGCGGTGTGAGACGTCGGCCGGGGCGGGGCCGTCGGCGGTCGCCGGATCCAGCACAGCGTCGGCGTCATCGCTGCCGTCGGTGTCCGCCGCGCCGCCGGCGTCGTCCGTCCGGTTCGCGACATCACCGGCATCGTCCGTGCCGCCGGACCCGCCGACCGCGTCACCGGCATCCCCGGCGCCGTGCAGTTCGTCCGCGGCCCGGTCGTCGGCGAGCAGCCGCAGCGAGGCCCGTGCGGCCTCGCCCATGGCGACCTCCGCCAGCTCCTCGTCGTCGCCGGAGGCGTACGCCTCGCGCAGGGCGGGGGTGACCGCGAAGGCGGTGTCGTTCACCGCCCGCAGCTCCCGCTCGGTCACCAGCTCCCGCAGCATGGCCACGGTGACGGGCACGTAGACCCGTAGCTTCCCGGATACGGCGCGGTGGGACGACTCACTGGACGCAGGCACCGAGCATCTCCTCCATCGACTCGTGCACCGACGCGGTCAGCACCGCGATATCGGCCATCGCGTCGCGATCGGCATTGAGCCCGAAGAACACGCGCCCGTCGTAGGACGTGATCCCGATGCTCAGCGCCTGATAGCGCAGCAGTGGCGATACCGGATACATCTCCAGCATCCGCGCGCCGCCGATGTACATCGGCCGCTGCGGACCCGGCGCGTTGGTGATCACCAGATTGAACGTGTGTTCTGCGAACGTACTCGCTGCCCGCACGCTCATGGCATGCAGGCTCGCCGGGGCGAATCCGGCCATGTGCACCAGGGTCCGCGCGCGCACGCCGTGCTGATGCTTGGTGTGCACCTCGGTGGCGTGCTTGAGGTGCGAGAGCCGGATGACCGGATTCGGTTCGCCGACCGGCAGATCCACCAGCAACGAGGTCACCCGACCGGCCGGTTTCAGCTGTCCGTCGGGTCCCTCGGAGTACACGCTCATCGGCACCACGGCCCGCAGCGCCGAGGATTCGGTGAGCACCTCGCCGCGCGAGAGCAGCCAGTTGCGCAGCGCGCCGGTGACCACCGAGAGGATCACGTCGTTGATGGAGCAGTCGAATCTGCGGCGGATCTTGCGGTAGTCCTCCAGATCTGTGCGCGCCACCTCGAACCGCCGATTGCGCGAGGTGCGGGTATTGAGCGGGCTGTCGGCGAATCCGACCGCCGCGGCGCGCACCATGGACACCATCTTCTTCACCGCCTTGCCGGTGGCGTCGACGAAGGCGAACGCCTCCGCGCCCTGGTGGCGGATGACCTCGAACGCCTCCCGCGGCTGGGTCGCCAGGTGCAGGATCGCGCCGATCAGCAGTTCCAGGTCGGCGGGTTCGCGATGCGGGGTCCAAGCGTCGTCGGCGAGTTCGCGGGGCGCGGCGGAGGAGTCCAGGATCACATGCCCGATCTCCAGGGCGGCGTCACCGTCCACCAGCGCCGAATGCGTTTTGGTGAACACCGCGCAGCGGCCCCCGGCCAGCCCCTCGACCAGGTACATCTCCCACAGCGGCCGGGTGTGGTCGAGTGGATGCGAGGCCAGCCGGGCGACCAGGTCGTGCAACTGCGCGTCGGTCCCGGGTTCCGGCAGCGCCGAGCGGCGGATGTGGTAGGTGATGTCGAACCCGGCGTCGTCCACCCAGACCGGACGGCCCAGCGCGAACGGGATCTCGCGGACCTTGCGCCGGTAGCGGGGCACCAGCGGCAGGCGGGCCTCCACCAGTTCGACGAGCCGGTCGTAATCCAGCGGCCGCTTACCGGAGTTCCCGGTGGAGCCGGGATTTCGCAGAATCGCGAGTGAGCCGATGTGCATCGGGTTGCTACTCGATTCGAGCCGGTAGAACGACGCGTCCTGCGGCGTCAGTCTGGTGATCACGCTGCCCGCTACTCCCTGCTTTTCCCTGCCGACCCGCACTCATCCTGCCGCTCCGGTCGGCGGTATGCGTGCCGGTTCTGTGCGCAAGCGATCCGGATCACTGGGGAATATCGGGCGTCGATGCCCGGCCCCTGCGCCGTCGCCGAAACCCCTCTCGAGTGCGCGAAACCGGGCACCCACGCGACGGACGCTCACCATCCTACGCCAAGGCCGGTGAAACAGGTTCTGCGCCAAAGCGATTCGCTGAGGGGTAGCTGAGCTCGGGAAATCGGCCTCCGGCGAACTCCGGCGGGCGCCCGGACCGCCGCCCGGTCACCCGCTCGCGCACTTCAGCGCATACGATCGGGACAGCATTACCATGGGGTTTGGCCGTGCATCCGCGCGGCCCGAAACCCTCCGGGGAATCAAGACCGACACACCTACCAGAGGACTGACTGAGCCCGTGCCTGCGCTGACACTTTCGAGGTTGCTACGGATTGGTGAGGGTCGCACGGTCAAGCGGCTGTCGCATCTGGCGGACGAGGTCATCGCCCTCGACGAGGAGTTCGAGGCCCTCAGCGACGCCGAGCTGCGCGCCAAGACCGACGAGTTCAAACAGCGCTACGCCGACGGGGAAACCCTCGACGAACTGCTGTTGGAGGCGTTCGCCGTGGCCCGCGAGGCGTCCTGGCGCGTGCTCAACCAGAAGCACTACAAGGTGCAGATCATGGGTGGCGCGGCCCTGCACATCGGCAATATCGCCGAGATGAAGACCGGTGAGGGCAAGACCCTCACCTGTGTGCTGCCCGCCTACCTCAACGCGCTCAGCGGCGGCGGCGTGCACGTGGTCACGGTCAACGACTACCTGGCCCGGCGCGACGCCGAATGGATGGGCCGCGTGCACCGCTTCCTCGGCCTCGAGGTCGGCGTGATCCTGTCGGGCATGACCCCGGCCGAGCGCCGCGCGGCCTACGCCGCGGACATCACCTACGGCACCAACAACGAGTTCGGCTTCGACTACCTGCGCGACAACATGACCCACTCGCTGGACGATCTGGTCCAGCGCGGGCACAACTTCGCCGTGGTCGACGAGGTCGACTCCATCCTCATCGACGAGGCGCGCACCCCACTCATCATCTCGGGTCCGGCCGACGCCTCCTCGAAGTGGTACGCGGAGTTCGCCCGCATCGCCCCGCTGCTCAAGAAGGACCTGCACTACGAGGTCGACATCAAGAAGCGCACCATCGGCGTGCACGAGGCGGGCGTCGAATTCGTCGAGGACCAGCTCGGCATCGACAACCTGTACGAGGCGGCCAACTCGCCGCTGGTCAGCTACCTGAACAACGCCATCAAGGCCAAGGAGCTGTACACCAAGGACAAGGACTACATCGTCCGCAACGGCGAAGTGATCATCGTCGACGAGTTCACCGGCCGCATCCTGGTGGGCCGCCGCTACAACGAGGGCATGCACCAGGCCATCGAGGCCAAGGAGGGCGTGGAGATCCAGCCCGAGAACCAGACCCTCGCGACGATCACGCTGCAGAACTACTTCCGCCTCTACGACAAGCTCTCCGGCATGACCGGTACCGCCGAGACCGAGGCGGCCGAGCTGCACCAGATCTACAACCTCGGCGTGGTGCCCATCCCCACCAACAAGCCGATGGTCCGCAAGGATCAGGCCGACCTCATCTACAAGACCGAGGAGTCCAAGTACGCCGCGGTCGCCGACGACATCGCCGAGAAGCACGAGGCCGGTCAGCCGGTACTGGTCGGCACCACCTCGGTGGAGCGCTCGGAGTACCTGTCCAAGCTGCTGACCAAGCGCGGCATTCCGCACAACGTGCTCAATGCCAAGTTCCACGAGCAGGAAGCCACCATCATCGCCGAGGCCGGTCGGCCGGGTGCGGTCACCGTCGCCACCAATATGGCCGGTCGCGGTACCGATATCGTGCTCGGCGGCAACCCGGACATCATCGCCGACATCCTGCTGCGCAAGCAGGGCCTGGACCCGGTGGAGACGCCGGACGAGTACGAGGCCGCCTGGCACGGCACGCTCGAACGGGTCAAGCAGCAGACCGAGGCGGATGCCGAGGCGGTGCGCGAGGCCGGCGGGCTGTACGTGCTCGGCACCGAGCGCCACGAGTCGCGGCGTATCGACAACCAGCTGCGCGGCCGCTCCGGCCGTCAGGGCGACCCGGGTGAGTCCCGCTTCTACCTGTCGCTGGGCGACGAGCTCATGCGGCGCTTCAACGGCGCGGCGCTGGAGTCGATCATGACCCGGCTCAACCTGCCCGACGACGTGCCGATCGAGGCCAAGATGGTCTCGCGGGCCATCAAGTCGGCGCAGACCCAGGTCGAGCAGCAGAACTTCGAGATCCGCAAGAACGTCCTCAAGTACGACGAGGTCATGAACCAGCAGCGCACGGTGATCTACGCCGAGCGGGCCCGCATCCTCGAGGGTGAGGATATGGAGGGCCAGGTGCAGGAGATGATCACCGACGTCATCACCGACTACGTGAACGCGGCCACCGCCGAGGGCTATGTCGAGGACTGGGATCTGGACAAGCTCTGGACCGCGTTGAAGACGCTGTACCCCATCAGCATCGACTACCGCGACCTGACCGGCGAATCCGAGGACGGCGAGGTCGGCGACCTCGACCGCGACGAACTGCTGGATGCCATCCTCGACGACGCGCACACCGCCTACGAGAAGCGCGAAGCCGAGATCGACGGCCTCGCGGGCGAGGGCAGCATGCGCAATCTGGAACGCCAGGTGCTGCTGAGCGTGCTGGACCGCAAGTGGCGCGAACACCTCTACGAGATGGACTACCTCAAGGAGGGCATCGGTCTGCGCGCCATGGCCCAGCGCGATCCGCTGGTCGAGTACCAGCGCGAGGGCTTCGACATGTTCACCGCCATGCTCGACGGTCTGAAGGAGGAGTCGGTCGGCTTCCTGTTCAACCTCCAGGTCGAGGTGCAGGCGCCGCAGCCCGCCGGTGTGAACGTGGCCGCGGGCCTCCAATCGCCGGTCGGCTCCCGCCCGCAGCCGGTCGAGCAGCCGGCCGCCAACGGCGCACCGGCGGCCCTGCGCGCCAAGGGAATCGACGACTCCGCCGGTTCTCGCGCACTGAGCTACTCCGGCCCGGACGAGGGCGGCCGCGCCGCCGTCCACAGCGATGCCGAGGAATACGGTGGCGCGCCGACCGCCACCGGCACCCGTCGGGAACGCCGCGAGGCCGCCCGGTCCGCGAGCAAGCACGACAAGGCCCCGAAGTCCAAGCGCCGCCGCTGATATCCGCACGATGATGGCGTCCGAGTTCCGGCTCGGGCGCCATCGCTGTTTCGGGGCGCTGTCGCTGTTTCGGGGCGCTGTCGCTGTGTCGGGGGCAGTGTCGCTGTGTCGAGGGCAGTGTCGCTGTGTCGGGATGCTGTCGCTGATTCCGGACCTGGTCGTGTTCCGGGGTGCTCGCACTCTGCGCCCGCTCCTACTACCCACGAGCCGATCGCCTCGGCCTGATACTCGAGGACGAGTTCGCACCCGTACCGGAGTGTGAGGCGGTCCCGCAGGGGTGTCGCGGAAGATGGTGACCGCTCGGCGTTCTCGTGCCGGGGGAGAGGGGTCACCGCGTGAGAAAAGTGGCGATCGCCGGGGTCGCGGCCCTGCTGTCGACGGTGCTGTGGCAGGTCGGCACCGGACTGCATCCGGTGCCGGGGGTGGCGTTTCTGGCGCCGCTGCCGGTATTGCTGGTCGCGCCGAGCCTTTCCGCGCCGTTCGCCTTCCTATCGGGTGCGTGCGCGTGGCTGGGTGGCGCGCTGTGGCTGTGGCCGTATCTGACCGGGACGGTGGCGCAACCGGTGCCGGTGACGGCCGCTCTGCTCGGCGGTTCGGCGCTGTGGTTCGGTGCGCTGGTCGCCTTGATGTCGGTGTGCCTGCGGCGCGGTCGCGCCTGGTCGGCGGTCATCGTGGTCCCCGCCGGGTGGGTGGCGCTGGAATTCGTGTTGTCGCTGCTCGGCCCGTTCGGCGCGTGGTGGAGTATCGCCTACACCCAGGCCGAGGTGCCGCCGGTGGTGCAGACGGCGGCGGTGACCGGCGTCTGGGGACTGACCTTTCTCATCCTGCTCGCGCCTTCGGCGCTGGCGGTAGTGGCGAATGTGGGTCGGCCGCAGCGTATTCGGCTCACCGCGGTGAGTGGTGTGCTAGCGGTCGCCGTTGCCGGTTTCGGCGCGTGGCGGCTCGCTGCCGACCCCGGGGGCGAAACCGTGCGGGTGGGATTGGTGGCCGTATCCCAACCGCCCGCTTACGTTCCGATCGACTCTCCGGAGGGCCAGGATATGGTGGCCCGGGTGATCGCGGAGGTCGAGTCGCTCGCTGATCGAGGTGCCCGTGCGGTGGTGCTGCCCGAGAAGGCATGGCGCGCCGACGAATCCACCCTGTCGCGGCTGTCCGATCCACTGACCGAGGTGGCAGTGCGCCGCGAGATCCACATCATCGCGGGTCTGATCCTCACTCGCGCGGGCCGGAGCGTCAACGCCGCCATCGACTTTCCGTCCGGTGTGGTCTACGCCAAGCACCACCTCGTTCCGGGGCTCGAGGACGAATTGGCGGCGGGCGACGACTTCCGGCTCGTTCCCGGTGAACCCTGGGCGCTGGCGGTGTGTTTCGATCTGGACCGACCCCGACTGGTCCGGGAGAACCGTCGCCTCGGAGCCACGCTGTTGCTGGTTCCGGCCCTGGATTTCACCGACGATCACTGGCTGCACAGCCGCATGGCGGTTATCCGCGGCGTCGAGTCGGGTATGGGGGTCGCGCGCGCCGCGCAACTGGGTGAACTCGTCGCGAGCGATTCTCGCGGACGCGTGTTGGCTTCGGCGAGAACGGATATCACCACGACGGCATCCGTTCTCGCCGACATTCCGCTGACCGCCGAGCGCACCGTCTACGCGCGCTTCGGCGACTGGTTCGCCTGGGTGGCGGTGGGGTTCTTCGTGCTCGTGCTCGTCGGTCTCAGACCGCGCCGAAGGACGGAATCGACATGATCCCCAACCGGTATGCCGTCGCGGCTCGCAACATCGCGGTCGCCTTCAGGGTCGAGGACTCGCCGGGGCGTGGCCCGTTGCCGCCGCGAGCAGTGCGGCGAATCCGAACAAACCGCCCGCAAGCATGGCCGACGCCACGCCGAGACGATCCGTCACCAGCCCGCCGAGCAGCGCGCCCGCCGCGATGGCCGCATTGAACACCGCGACGAACAAGGCCGATACGCTCTCCCGCGCCGTGGGATCCGCGGCCGCCAACCACAGCTGGGCGCTCACCGAGACGCCGCCGTACGCCAGTCCCCAGACGGCCACCAGCAGCACCGCGGCGGGCAACGCCGCACCCACCACCGGCAGCGACAGCACGGTGGCTCCGAGTGTCGCGGCGATGACCATCAGAGTACGGCGCGGGGACCTGGCCGCCAGCGCGCCCGCGGCGAAATTGCCCAGTACGCCGGTGATCCCGTAGACCAGCAGCAGCGTCGACACCAGGCTCGCGCCCGCGTGCGCCCGGCTCTCCAGCACCGGACGGATATAGGTGTAGGCCGCGAAATGTCCGGTCACCAGGAAGGCGATCACGACCAATCCGGTACGCACTCGCGGAATTCGCGCGCGACCCAGTGCGGTGCGCAGCGAAACCGCCTGTTCGGCGCGCAGATTCGGCAGGCAGACCAGCATGGCCGCACCGACCAGCAGCGCCAAGGCCGCGACCACCGCGAAGGCCGCCCGCCACCCCGCCACCGCGCCGATGAACGTCCC
>NZ_JASCXP010000216.1:0-12398 GCF_030010695.1 Nocardia sp. CC201C | reverse complement strand
GGAACGATCAGCACCGTCACCTTCGGCTCCAAACCCTTTGCCGCCCAACGCGGCTCGGTGACCGCCGAACAAGTCGAAGTCAAAGTCGACGCCTGCATGGGACCGGTCACGATGCGCTCCTTCGCCACCGCCGCCATCTCCACGAACACAGCGGACAACTCCGTCACCGTCTACGGCGACCCCATCACCCTCTGACCCGCCGGCGCCGGTCCTATTCTGGGCCGACGGAAGGAAAACCACAGGATGGCTTCACACTTCCGCAGCAGACAACGAAGACACAGGGCGCTCGCCACCACCCTTAGCGGAACACTCGTCATAGCCGGGGCGATTGCGCTGACCAGTGAGCATGTCGCCGCCCCCGCACAAGCCGCACCGTACATTCCATGCGAACAGTGGCAGCAAATGCACCCTGGGTGGCCATGCATCGATGTGCCTGAGCCGCCGATAACGGCCTCACAGCCACCGCTACCAAGCTGGACCCCAAACCAGCCGGGCACCGGGGGTGGTCCTGGCGCTGGAGCGCTGACACCGCCCTCGCTGCCACCGGGCAACGGCACCCCGATCATTCCAGTTCCCGAGGATGCGAAACCGGTGTCACCTGATACACCTGCCGGTGTATCACAGCCACCCGCTGGGAGCTCGGTAAATGGTCCAAGTCTGGACCCGACTCCCGTCGACCTCGACTTCCCACCACGAGTTCCGCGGTTACCTGAAATCCCTGATGTTTTTCCACGCATTCCTGAGATGCCGATGCCGGAGTTGCCTGATATCTTCCCCGGCGATCTGTTCGACAGATCAGTCTGGGATCAGTTGCCCGAAGGAACGTGGACGCTCGATCCGGAAACTTCCGACTACCTGTGGTCGATTGCCAAGTGGGGGATTCCCGCAGTTGCCGCTGCCTTCTGCAATGTTGAAGTGAAAGGTGGCACGTGGGCAGGCGTGGGCTGCGGCCTGATCGCCGTGGCAATCGTATTCGCCATCGACTCGTACAAGATCAAACCGAAGGGTAAGTTCCAGTTCAGGATCACCATTACGGAAAAGAAGATTCTCGGCTTCACGGTCAGTAAGGACATCCAGGTCGAGATACTCCCCGTGGAAACTTCTTCCCCCACCCCACCGCCGACCACGACGCCGACCGGAAACAACGGCAATGGCGGAGAAGGCGGGGGCGCCCAACCTACTACTGCCGCACCACCTACCACGAACCCACCGACCACAGGCCCGCCGGCGACGACAGCGGTGCCGCCGTCGACCCTTGAAGTACAGGAGCCCAATGTGCCGCCCACCCCGGCGGAACCGACTCGACCACCACAGCAGGTGCCGCCATCCGTTCTCGTCTGATCTCGGTGTAGGTCCATAATCACATGACTCCATGGGCGATCGAAAGGAACGAGGCTGAATGCGCGAGGCCGTTTACGCTGCACTTCCCCTGGCAGTAGCCCTGCTCATCCTGCTCGTGGCACGGGTAACCACCCGCTTGTACATCCGATCGACCGATACTGGACTGGTACGAGCGGCGGCCCGAGCGATAGATGACACCTATAGACAGGAAAACAGGGCGAAGTATAACTACCGTGACCCGCGCGTCATCCTAGTGGTGGCGGTCCTTGTCGGCATAGCAGCCATCGTGTGCCTTTTACCTATACCAATTCCACGAGAGTTCCGCTACGGACTGCTCCTGGCCGTTCTCGTTATGACCCCTGACGCCGCCGCCCGATTGTTTTCACAGAGAGGTACAACATGACACGCCCTCGCGCAGTCATAACCGCGTGCCTGACGCTGGTCGCCACATCTATCCTACTCGCGGCCTGTGGAAACACAGGAAATCTAGACTCCCCCGAGCCGGATATGAGTTCGGCGGCGCTGGAAACAGAAGCTACCAAAATGTTGCTCGCAGTTGCAGATCATGACTATGCCGCAGCGTACCAGTTCAGATCACCACGATGCAGAATTAAAGTCCCTCAAGTCGACTACATAGCGTCGATGAAGAACCTCTACGACTCGAGAGACTTGAAAACACATCCTCCCAAAATAATCGTTACAGCTTCAGGATCGTCCGGTGTTGTCATTGCGACGAACACCGATCCACGAGCGAACGAAGACGACCCAACACCTCGAATCTGGACATTTATCGATGGGAAGTGGCGTTTCGATAACTGCTGAATGCCACCGTCCACGGATACCGTGAAGCTCCCCCGGACTCAGTCCTGACGGCTGGCGCTCCGGGTGCGTCACGCCAGTCCAGTGCCGGGGTTCCGGTTGTCGAATCCACGGGACACGGCGGCGACCCACCCGGCGGTCGTCGCCAACCCGAGGCCGTATGCCATACCGCCGTCCTCGTCGACGGTTCTGACCGTCTTCATCTCCGCCGACTGTGCCGGCGGAAGCAGTCTTCCGTCCAGGAGCGCGGTGAAGAACCGGTTGAGGTCCGCACCGGGCCCGACCATCCTCCGTCCGCGCCACTCCATGAGACATTCTGATCGGAGTAGTCGACCCGTTCACCTCCGACTTCGGTGTAACCGACGGGATTTCGAAATCGGCGGGCGCCGTCAGCGCGTCGGGCATCAATTCGGCCATGTCGACTGTCATCCATCGCGTCTGCTCGGACATGATCTCGAGCTGTCCTGGCTTGGGTTCCGCCCGAACACCGCGGCGTACTCCGGTAGCCCACTGTTGTGCCGCAACAGGTTTCGGATCGCGATCCGGTTCCCGTCGATATATGGTCCGTGTATCACTCCCGGCAGACACCGTTCCACCGGCGCATCGAGTTCGGCTTTGCCCTCGGCTACCAACGGCAGCATCACCGTCGCCGCGAATGTCTTGGTGTTGCTGCCGATCAGGACCCGGTCGTCGAGCTCCATAATTCATTTGCCAAGACAGCTACCACACCGCAAAGGTGGTTCCTCGTGACTTCTGCTGACTCCTCCCCGCCCGAACCGGCCGCACCGACCATCCGCCGCTACCGGCCCGAGGACGAAGAAGCCGTGGTCGGGCTCTGGAGCCGCGCCACCCGCATCGCGCATCCGTTCATCGCGGGCGAGGGCACCGGCGAACGGGAGCGCAAGCTCCGCGAGATCTATCTCGTCAACGCCGACAACTGGGTCGCCGAACTTCCCGGCAAGGGCGTGGTCGGACTACTGGGGCTGCTCGAAGCCGAGATCGGCGGCCTGTTCGTCGACCCCTCCGTCCAAAAGTCCGGCATCGGACAACAATTGGTCGACCATGCCCGCAGCCTCCACGGCACGGTGACCCTCGACGTCTTTGAACTCAACACCACCGCCCGCGCCTTCTACGCCCGCCTCGGCTTCGGCGAAATCGACCGTCACCTCGAACCCGACACGGGCTTCACCCTCATCACCCTCGAACTCGCCGCGTAATCACCCGAGCACGCCGCAGGTGACGTGCACCGACCCTGCACGCGACTCGACGTCCGATGCCGGTCACCGCCGGGGATAGCCAGACGACAGCAGCGACGAGGACAGCTGCCAGTTCGCCGCTGAGGTCGACGACCGCTACTGATCAGTCAAACAGCTAGAGAATGCTCCAGCCGATCTGCTCGCCGGCACGCAGCGCCTCGATCCGCCGACGCACCTCCACGACCGTGCTCAACCCCACGGCGGCCTTACGCGCATTGGTGGTGATCATGCGCAGCTCCCGCAGACGCCGCAGCCACGCATACCCATCCCAGTCGCGGATGTCGAACCCGTACTCGCGGCAGAACTCGTCATACTCGCGTGGCGGGTGACCGAACCGGCGGCAATGCACCTCGAGGGTCACCAGATCCCATTCCGGCGGGCCGACAGCAGCGCTCTCCCAGTCGCACAGCACCGCACGCCCCCCACCGTCGCGGTCCCACAGCGCGTTGCGATGGTGCGCGTCGCCGTGAATCAGTGCGGGATCGAGGACGTACCGAACCTCGTGCGCTTCCGCGGCCAACTGCTCTCGATGCGCGTGGAGCAGGGTTCGGTCCATGGGCGACAGGATGCGGCTGATGTCGATAGCTTTGGTGATGGCGTCGAAGCTGCGCGATATCTGCTGGTCCGGCACCTCGACCGGCGGGCGCGGCGGGACCGCATGCAATGCGGCAAGTGGTCCTGCCAGATCAATCGCACTGACCAGACCACCGCGCTGATCCAGATACCGCCAGAAGGTCACCGGGCAGCCTGCGACCTCGATGGACTGGTCGACGTCGGTCAAAGCCACCGACGGCACGCAGTGGTCGTCCAGCCACCGCACCAAACCGACTACGTCGATGTGGCGGTGCTCCGGCCGACCGATCTTGACGGCGACCCGCGCGCGGACAAGCACATAGACAGCGTTCGTGTGATGCCGTAGCAGCATCGCGTCGCTGCCGTTGATGCCTACTCGCCGGCACGCGATGTCCAGGATAGGGCGGGTCCGGGCGGGAACGAAATCCGAATCCGAGAGGCGGGCGGGTTCGATGTCTTCGTGTGCCATGAGATCCGATCTCGATCGCCGTCGAGTACCGCAGCGTCGCGGACTGGTGCAGCTTTACACGGGATCGGTCCTCCCGCGTAGTGTTTGAACAGTGAAGCGGACCCAGTGGACTATTCACGGTGAACATCTGGTGGACGAGAACCGCCACATTCGGCTCTCCACGGTCGACGTCGAGTTGCCGGACGGGGTCAAATTCACGCAGTACGTGGCCCGTATGCCGCGCTGCGCAATGACTTTGGTGATCAACGACGACCGCGAGGTGCTGTTGATGTACCGGCACCGGTTCATCATCGACCGGTGGGTGTGGGAACTGCCGGGTGGGTACGTCGATCACGCCGAGGATGTCGCCGCCGCGGCGGCGCGGGAGGTGGAGGAGGAAACCGGGTGGCGGCCCCGGACGATGAAGCATCTGGTCACGTACCAGCCTGCCATCGGTACACTCGATCACCCGCAGGAGATCTATCTGGCGCGAGGCGCGGATCTGACCGAGACCGCACCCGATATCAACGAGGCCGAAGACGTCCGATGGTTCCCGCTGGGCGAGGCGGTGCGGATGATAGATCGCGGCGACATCGTCGGTGCCGCAACCGTTGTCGCGATCTATCGCGCACTCAGCCTCTCCGATCAGACAGCTCCAGCACCTGCCGCCGGAACGCGGCCACTTCCGGAAGCTCCGCGTAGGCGATGAGACGTTGCCGCACGTCCCGCAGGTAGGACCAGCTGCGACGTGACGACAGTCCAGCCGCTATCTCGA
This sequence comes from Nocardia sp. CC201C, assembly GCF_030010695.1. Lineage (NCBI taxonomy): Bacteria > Bacillati > Actinomycetota > Actinomycetes > Mycobacteriales > Nocardiaceae > Nocardia > Nocardia sp. CC201C. The sequence continues at coordinate 7,186 of NZ_JASCXP010000216.1, read as the reverse complement.
GTGCTTCGGTGCCGATGCGTACCGCCTCGCGCGGGTCTTGGTCGACTACGGCGGCAGCGAGTATGGCGAGGTTGAACGCCCGGCCGCGCTGGTATCCGGCCGACATATTCAGCGACTGACGCGCGAACCGGGCGGTGCGGGTGTCGTCACCCAGCTCGCGAAAGCAGTGAGCGACCTTCGCCGATAGGTAGGAACTGTCAAAGTAGGACAACCAGTCCGGTTGCGGGTCGTCCGCGCCGCGGTCGAATGCTCGTTCGGCGGCGGAGAGTGATCTCGCGCAGGCGGCGCTGTCGGTGCGGGCGGCATGGCCGTGAGCCTCCACCATCAGGCACTCGGACTCCAGTACCGCCAATCCGGCGTTTCGGGCGGCGATCTGGGCGGCACGGGCGAGGTCTACCGCATCACCGGGCCGCCCCACGTAGGTGGCCTGGCGGCTCATGGCCGCCAGTATCTCCGCGCTCAGTCCAGCGTCGGCTGCGGCACGCGCCAGCCGCAGGGCTTGGATGAGGTAGCGCTGGGCCAGCCCGTGTTCCTCCTGGTCGTAGGCCGCCCAGCCTGCCTGGCGCGCGAGTTCGGCTGTCGTCGCGAATAGCTGGCGGCCGATGTGCTCGCTGTAGCTACCGCGCAGCAGTGGGCTCACCGAGCTGTGCAGGTATTGCACGATCGTGGATCGCACCTGCCCGCCGCCCACCTGGTTGTCCAGGTCGCGGAAGGCGGTGGCCATGTCGCGGACCGCGTCCACCTCGGCCTGCCCGACGCGGCGCGGCCCGACCGACACCGGGTGCTCCGGGCCGGGCAGGGTGAGCCACCGCATCGACGCGGCCGAGTAAACCGTGACCGCGTAGGACGCGCCGTGCAGATAGCGGCGCCCCTCGATATCGCTGCGCCACAGCGCGGTCGACACGTTCACCGCGCCGGTGAGGCTCAGTGAGAACTGCAGCCCGGGATCAGCTGCGGTGTCCGGCCCGCCCATCATTCCGCACATCGCCGGTGTGATCCGCCGCCCCAGCGCTTCCGTGAGTACGTTCGCGATCAGCTCGGGCACAGGCGAATTCGGCTGTTCGCCGGCCAGCCAACGCCCGACCGACGCATGGTCGTATCGGAGTTCGACCCCCACGGAGATCCCGCGCTCCACAACCCTCCTGGCCAATGCCTTGTTGGGTAAGGCTGCTTCGGCGAGGAGTTCGGAAGGCTGTTGGTTGGGCTGCTTCGGCTTTCGCCCCATGTCGGGAGCATGACAGCATCGGCCGCGCCGCGCCAGCCATCACCCGTTTGCACACCCCCCGTGCACACACCCTCCCTCCCCGCACGCCTTACCAGCGGCAACCGCGTGGCGTGGAATGTTCGGCGTGAATGCGGTGCAGGTCCTCCGTAGGCGGTTTGGCGAACTACAGCGACACGACGGAAGCGAAGAGAACGATGCCTGCCCGCGCTAACCCGAAGGGAGCCGACGGTGCCGATCGTAGAAGTACCCGCCGACACGAGCCCGGAGACTATCCGGCTGGTGAGCAGCTGCATGAATCCTATATGGGCGCAGAAGAATCCAAATCCGGCGATGCAGGCGCACATGGAATGCGAAGTGGGTGTTTGCGTCACCAAGACGGTTGCGTACCGCACATTGGTAGCGCAAGGGCGCTTGGTACCGGATTCGAGCCGCACATGACCGGCCACATCTCCTACCAGCACCGAGACGACGGCATATGGCCGGTTGGCGTGGATGGCTGGCCGCTCACCGCCGAAGAGCTGGACGTCTTGGAGCACGGGGCCGCCCCGCTCGAGCTCACATCTCAGCTCGAAATCATCGACGTCACATCGGAGGACACCCGGTGACCGGGCTCCGGCCGAGTCACAAGAAGCATGTCTTCCGCCCACACATCCCGCTAGTTGCGTCCAAGCCGTTCGACGACCGCCGTCCTCGCAACCGCCAGCAATCCGCGAACGACCAACCCCACCGCAACCAGCGGGGCGAATACGAGCCACGGTGAACCCCGGTGGTAGTCGCAGTAGAACCGCAGCGCGCTACGGTGGTGGCTGCGCACCTTTCGGAACGGTGCCGACCGCATGCTGCCGCCCTCGCGGTGGCGGATCTCCACGCTCGGATCGAGAACCACCCGCCAGCCACTGCGATGCATGTCCAACGCCATCTTCGTTTCCTCGAAATAGAGGAAGTAGCGGTCGTCGAAGCCGCCCACCGCGTCGAACGCCTCGCGGCGGAACAGCATGCAGCAACCGGAGATCCAGTCCACGTCACCGACCGCGGTGACCGGCTTACCGAAGTATCGGCGGGTGGCCGGGTTGTCCGGCCAGACGCCACCGAGGAGTGCGTGGGCGACACCGACCGCGAGTGACGGGAACCGACGCCCACTCGGGTATGGGGTGCCGTCCAAGCGAACGATGCGTGGGCCGATCATGCCGATCCGGTTGTCCGTCTTGGCGGTCTCAACCAGCGCCGCGATCGAACCCGGCGCGAGGTCGGTGTCCGGATTCGCGACCAGAATCCACTCCGCATCGGTCTCAGCCACGCCCTGGTTGATCGCCGCGGCCAACCCGACGTTGCGGTTGTTCCGGATGACCCGGCCACCGAATTCCTCGACGAGGTCGGCGCTGTTGTCGCTGGAGACGTTGTCGACTCCGACCACGTCCAACTCGTAGGGGCTGACAGCGGCGGTAATGGTGCCCAGGAAGCGAGGTAAGTCTTCTGCGCTCTGGTAGGTGACGAGGATCAGGCCGACGGTCTTGTCGTCGCGGCGAGGCATGACGGGGAACATATCAGCTGGGACGAGCCACTTCGGAGGAACTCCGATCTGTGCGGCTACGGTAGACCGAGGCCGATGTGGCGCTGACTTTCTGTGCCAACTTTCCGCTCTGAGTAGCGGAAATAGACCTTCGGACCTCCTGCACCAGTTGCCTGCGCGCATACTCTGCGCGAAGACCAGCGACGTAACGGCAACCTGCGTGGGGCCGATCGACTCGCATACCACCATCGCGCCCAGGGGAACCCGTGAACTATCCGCCGCCGCCACCATTTGGGCCTCAGCAGCCGTATCCATACCCGCAGCAATACCCCATGCGACCGCCACCACGGAAACCGGCTGTTCCGGTGTGGGTGTGGATCGCCATCGGCACGCTGGTGCTGTCTTGTGGTGGCTGCGTCGGATTGATCGGACTCGCCAGCAACACCTCATCCACGAAAACGGCCACCACTGGTCCCGTCGCGGCGAAACCATCTCCCAGCGAGCAACCGGCCGCTCAGACCCCAGCCGCGCCTCCGGAGAACGACGTCGCACCCGCTGGCTCCGCTGTGCGCGATGGCCAGTTCGAATTCGTGATCACCAATGTCGAACAGGGCACCACCCGAGTCGGCGGACGGTTCTGGGGCGAGGAAGCGAAAGGAGAGTTCGTCCTCGTATCCGTCGACATCAGCAATGTCGGAAAGCGTGCGCAAACCTATTTCGGGAGCGATCAGGTCCTCATCGACGACCAGAACCGTGAGTTCGAAGCCAGCTTCTCAGCGAACTCGGCCTTGAACGACTACGGCTCCCACGAAGACCTCAACCCAGGCCACAAGGTCTCGGTCGTGATCGCATTCGATGTGCCCGTCGGCGTGGTACCGGTCGCCATCGAGTTCCACGACTCGATGTTCTCCGGAGGCGCGAGAGTCGCCCTGCGGTAGAGCTCCACATCTCGGCTCGATGGGTCCGAGAACCAGCGAGATGTAGCCGGCGGTTCCAGGCCGGGATGAGTGGTTCGACCGGATCTTCGAGCTCGGATTGGACGGACCCGAGGACGTACGAATACCTGTCGATATGCGGACCGACGCATGGTGGGCGAACCCTCGAGAAGCACCCTCAACATCAACGACCCAGTCAGTGACTTCTGACGGCTCCGAGTCACCGTAGCGCGCAGGCGCTTTCACATGATCGATAGGCTAAGGTCAGCGAGAAGCCCTCCAGGGGCGGGGATTCCACGGGGCTGCGTGGAGGAGATGGGGAGTCGATGTGGTGCGGCGCGTAGATATGCAAGCTTGAATCGGCTGAACGGCCATGGTGACCGGGGAGCACGATAACGATGAGAGCACGAATCGGCCTGCTCTCCTTTGTGGCAATTCTTGGGGTTACAGGCTGCTCCAAATTTATTGAGCCATCGTACTTCAAACCTGATCCATCGAAATACGGTTCAGTCGAGCTGTGTGACCATTACGGCCAGTTCCTCCGCGGAACGCTTTCCATGAACAACGCAGACGTGGATACCCCCACGCTAGGCGAGGAAGACGGCACCGTCGGCTGGAACACGATATGCCACAGCACGGGCAAGAACGGAATCATAGGCACGCTGCAAGTGCACCAACCATTCTTGGTGTACAAAGATGATCCCGATGAGCCGCCTTCCGGCTATCGTTCCGTGGCAGGTTTCGACGGTAAAGCCTGGACCGGAGCCCCGTTGCCATACTGGACCGAGGTCGAGGTCCGAGATGGGAACTGGTCAGCCCAGATGAGCTTCGTCAAGGACTGTCCGGAGCAGGAGTTGCTGACGTCGGCTGACATTCAGAAGGTCGCGGAATTCTTGGTGCAGGTGGCGGACGATCTGCAGCGATAGCGAACAGCGGGGTGAGCGCAAGCCCCAGGTGCGAGAGAGCCGCCGGACCGTTCAGGATGCGCGAGTGATCGCTGGGGTCATGTCCAGCCGCTGGCGTGAAGGAGGAGATGACCGCGGACGGCCGTGACGGCGGGATGGGCCGGACCGTTGCGGCTGGCGATGAACAGGGTGTTGATGGGTGGGATAGCGGGTTCGTGGAGTTGGTGGAGTCGTCCGTCCGCCAGTTCGCTGGCGCACAGGTAGGTGGGTAGCACGGTGATGCCCGCGCCGGCGGTGACGGCGGCGAGAACGCCGCGCAGGTCGGGGACGACGACGGCGGGTGTCCGGGTGAGGCGGGTGTCGAAGACGGTGCGCCAGTACCGGCGCAGGATCGGGAGGTTTTCGGCGTAGGCGATCAGGGGTGCGTGGTCGATGTCGTCGAACGTCCAGGTGGGGGCGGCGACGAGGGCGAATTCCTCGTCAGTGAGGGCGTCGACGGACAGGCCACGGCGGCGGGGGCGCACGGTGGAGACGACCACGTCCAGGCCGCCGGCCGACAGGTCGGCCAGGAGCTGGTCGGGGAGACCGAGGGTGATGCGCAGGCGCAAGCCCTCGGTGACCAGTCCGGCCAGCGAGGGCAGGGCGCGGGCACAGACCAATTCCGCGGGGCCACCGAGATGGACTGTGTGGCTGAAGGTTTCAGCGGGGCCGTGCAGTTCGTGGTGGACCGCTTGCGCGAGGTCGTCCAGGGCCGGGCCGATGCGGGCCGACAGGTGGTCAGCGGCGAAAGTGGGTGTCATACCGCGGGCGACGCGCCGGAACAGGGGGCGGTTCAGGTCGGCCTCGAGGGCTTTGACATGTGCGGTGACGGTGGGCTGGGACAGGCCGAGCAGGTCGGCGGCGGCGGACACCGAACCCGACCGGTAGACGGTCAAGAAGGTTCGGAACAGATCGAGAGAGGTGCCGCCCATGACTGCTTAGCTATCAGAATTCTGATACCTAAGGCAAGATCAGCTATTGGTTCTCGATAGGTAGCGACGGGCAGTATCGGTTGCGTCGCAGCGAAAGACGTTGCGGCACAAGTTCGATACGAGGAGATACACCGTCATGTCCAAGCGCATCCTCATCGCCCTGACCAGCCACGCGGCCCTGGGTGAGACGGGCCGTTCGACCGGATTCCACATGGGCGAGGCCGCGATCCCGTGGGAGGTCTTCACCGCCGCCGGCTACGCGGTCGATCTGGTCAGCGTCGCCGGGGGCAACCCGCCGCGCGACGGCGACGACCCGACCGCTCCCGTCCAGCGCCGGTTCCTCACCGATCCCCACATCGCCGCCCAGCTGGCGAGCACCCCCACCCCGGACGCGGTGGACACCGGCGCGTACGAGGCCGTGTTGTTCGCCGGTGGACACGGCACCATGTGGGACTTCCCGGACAACCCCGCGCTGGCCCGGCTGGCGCGGGAGATCTACGAACGCGGCGGAGTCGTGGGCGCGGTCTGCCACGGCCCGGCCGCGCTGGTCGGCGCCACACTGTCGGACGGGTCGTATCTGGTCGCGGGCAAGAAGGTCGCCGCGTTTACCAACGCAGAGGAGGCCGCGGTCGGCCTGAGCGAGGTGGTGCCGTTCCCGCTGGCCGATCGACTTACCGCCCAGGGCGCCACCCACCTGCCGGCCGACGATTTCACCGCTCAGGTCGTCACCGACGATCGGCTGGTGACCGGGCAGAATCCGGTCTCGGCACGCGGCGTCGCCGAGGCGATGGTGGATGCTCTCGCGCGGTGAATTCCCGGAACGGCCCCGGCGAATCAGACCTGAGGGCGCCGACGCGCGGCCCCTTCGGGATAGCCCGACGACGATGTCGGGTGCGCGACGGCGCGCCGGTCGAGGCCCGGTAGCGTAGGGCGCGAAAGTTCGCTCACGGCACGACGACTCCCCGGGAGGGCATCGCTCATGACTCAGGACACCGCGCAGGACATCGCCTCGTTCGGTGGCTCGACGCTGCAGGGGTACCTGGATCAGCTGGCCGCCAAGGTGCCCGCGCCCGGCGGTGGCGCGGTCGCGGCGCTGCATGCCGCGCAGGGGGCGGCACTGGTGGCCATGGTGGCGCGGTACACCACCCGGGCCAAGGATGCCGAGCATCGGCCCGCCGTGGACCGGATCATCGGGGCCGCCGACTCCGCGCGGGCGCGGGCGCTGGAGCTGGCCGATGCCGACGCGGAGGCGTTCACCGCCGTCGGCAACGCCTACAAGCTGCCCAAGGACACCGAGGAGCAGCAGGCCGCGCGGACCGAGGCGATCACCGCGGCGCTGCTGGGTGCGGCGCGGGTGCCCGCCGATGTGGTCGCGGTCGCGGACGAGATCATCTCTCTCGCCGCCGAGCTGCTGCCGATCGGCAATCCCAATGTGGTCACCGATATCGGTGCGGCCGCCGACTGCGCGCGGGCGGCCGCCGCCACCTCGCAGCTCAATATCGCCATCAATGTCGCCTCGCTGGGCGCGGGCGCGGGCAGCGAGTTCGAGCCGGTGCTCACGCAGATCGACGAGCTCACCGCGCGCGCCGACGCCGTGCACGACGACGTGGTCGCGGCCATTACCAAATAGATTCGAACAC